>NZ_JBSWXD010000158.1:0-15475 GCF_056160425.1 Micromonospora sp. ABR4_055 | reverse complement strand
CTCCCCCCCCCCCATCCCGCCTCTCCCCCCCCCCCCCCCCCCCCCCCCCCTCCTCCCCCCCCCCCCCCCCCCCCCCCCCCCCCCCCCCGACACCGCAGCGGCACGACGGCGTTCAGAGCCAGCCGTTGCGCCGGAACGACCGGTACAGCACCAGTGAGATGCCCAGCATCAGGGCGAGCACGACCGGGTAGCCGAACTCCCAACCGGTCTCCGGCATGAACTCGAAGTTCATCCCGTAGATGCCGGCCAACGCGGTCCACACCGCGGCGATACCGGCCCAGGCGGCGATCTTGCGCATGTCGTTGTTCTGCGCCACGGTCACCTGCGCCAGCCGGGCCTGCAGGATCGAGTTCAGCAGGTCGTCGTACGCGTTGACCTGCTCCACCACCCGGCTGAGGTGGTCCTGCACGTCCCGGAAGTAACGGCGGATTTCGGCCGGCACGTCATCGTTGATCTCGGCGGTCAGGGTCATCATCGGCCGCTGCAGCGGGGCGACGGTGCGCTTGAACTCCACCAGCTCCCGCTTCAGCTGGTAGATCTCGTGCACCTTGTCACTGGCCTCGGGCGAGAAGACGTCCGCCTCGACGGTGTCCAGGTCGGTCTCGATCCGGTCCACCACCTCCAGGTAGAGGTCCACCACCCGGTCGGTGATCGCGTACGCCACCGCCCACGGCCCCTGCACCATCAGGTCCCGGTTGCGTTCCAGGTCGGCCCGCACCGGCGCCAGCCGGCAGGCGTCGCCGTGCCGCACGCTGATCACGAAACCCTGCCCGATGAACAGCATCACCTGGCCGGTCTCCACCACCTCCGAGTCGCCGGTCAGCTTCTCGTGGTCGACGTACCGGGCGGTTCGCAGCACCAGGAAGTTGACCTCGCCGAACTGCTCCAGCTTGGGCCGCTGCTCGGCCTTGACCGCGTCCTCCACGGCCAGCTCGTGCAGCCCGTAGGTGTCGGCGATGCCGGCCATCTCGGCCAGGCTCGGCTCGTGCAGCCCCAGCCAGACGAACGCGTTGCGCTCCCGGCGGGCGGTCGCCAGCGCCTCGGGATGCTGCCACGAGCCCGGCTGGCGGATGCCGTCGATGTAGAGCGCGCAGTCGACCACCCCACTGCGTTCCTCAACCGACGACGGGTCCGGCGCGAGCGGGGTCTCGGTCGAGGTGAGCATCCGGCTGACCGCCCGGACCGGGGCCGTCCAGGCCCGCGACAACGCGCGGCTGCTCCCGCCGTCCGGCCACCGCTGCTGCCCACGGTCCTGGTCCGCCATCCGCCCGTCTCCTTCCCGGCACCCCGGCACCCGCCCGGCCGAAGCCGGCAGAGACGCCGGCCGGCTACCCCGCGCGTACCTCGTCGATCGCGGCCGCCAACCGGCGTACGCCTTCGTCGATCTGGTCGACGGTGACCGCCGAGTAGGCCAGCCGCAGCGCGTGTTCGCCGCCGTCGAGCAGGAAGTCACTGCCCTTGACCACCGCGACACCGCGCTGCGCGGCCGCCGGCACCAGCGCGTCCACCGCCACGTCGTCAGGCAGGTCGACCCAGAGGAAGTACCCGCCGTCCGGCTCGGTGAACCGTACCCCCGGGATGTGCTTGCGCAACGACTCGGCCAGCACCCGGGCGCGCTCGGCCAGCGCGGTACGCACCGTGGTGATCGACCGGTCCAGGTCGCCGGAGACGCAGAACTGGTGCACGATCGCCTGGGCCACCATGCCCGGTGAGATGTACAGGTTGGTGGCGCGCGCCGCGATCTCCTTGATCAGCCCGGCGGCGCCGACCAGGTAACCGACCCGCACACCCGGGCAGACCGTCTTGGTGAAGCTGGAGGCGTGCACCACCACGCCGGCGGTGTCCAGCGACAGCATCGACGGCAGCGCCTCGCCGCGGAACCGGATGTCGGCGTACGGGTCGTCCTCGAAGATGGTGAACCCGAACTCGACCGCAAGCTCCAGCAACGCCCGCCGCTTCGGCAGCGACAGCGTCACCCCGGCCGGGTTCTGGTAGTTCGGGATGACGTGCGCCAGCCGCGGCCGCACCCCGGACTCCAGGAGCTTGCGCAGCTCGTCGGTGTCCAGCCCGTCCGGCTGCAGCGTCACCGGGTGCACCTCGGCACCGAGCTGACGCAGGTTGAGCAGCGTCCGGTCGTACGTCGGCCGCTCCACCACCACCGCGTCGCCCGGCTTCACCAGGTGGTCGAAGAGAAACGCGTCGGCCTGCAGCGACCCGTTGGTCACCAGCACCTGCTCCGGCGCGACCCGGTGCTTGTCGGCGATCCAGCGGCGCAACGGAACGTAGCCGACGGAAGTGCCATAGGCGGTCACCCCGGCCGGGTCGGCGTCGAAGGCCCGGCCGGCGGCGGCCTTCAGCCCGTCGACGTCGACGATGTCCAGCGAGGGCGCCCCACGGGCGAACGAGATCAGCTGCTCGGCGCTCATGGGTGCCAGCGTACGACCTGCCCGGCCGATCACCGTCGGCTGGTGCGGCAGCACACATGCTGGTCCTGGTTCTTCCCCCGGGGTGCTCGCTAGGGTCACAGGCGTGTCCGCCCCACCCCCCGACCGTGCGGCAGCCAGCGAACCGCTGCGCTGCGTCGCGGCGTTGATCGTCGACGACGACGGCCGGATCTTCTTCCAGCGCCGCTCGCCGCAGCGTCGACTGTTCCCCGACACCTGGGACATCGCCGGCGGCCACCTCGAAGCCGGCGAGACGCCGATCGAAGCCCTGCACCGGGAGGTACGCGAGGAGACCGGGTGGACCGTCTCCCACATCCTCGCCGAGGTCGGTGAGTACGCCTACGTCGGCAACGACGGCATCGCCAGGGTCGAGCTCGACTATCTGGTACGGGTCGACGGTGACCTGGCCAATCCGCAGCTCGAAGCCGGCAAGCACACCGAGTTCCGCTGGCTCGCCGCCGACGCGCTCGACGTGCTCGACGAATCGGCTCACGTCAACGACGGGCTGATCCGGCGGATCGCCGAGAACGGCTTCGCCGTACTGCGCTCCCTGAGCCTGTGAGCGCCGGCGACCAGCTGTGGCTGCCCGGTCACCAGTGCGCGGCGCTCACCGCCCCCGTCGTCGACCGGGTGCACCGGGCCGCGATGGCCGCCGCCGACACCGCCGGGGCCGAGCTGCGTCAGCGGTACGGCGGTCCGGCCGCCGTCGGCTACCTGGTCGACCTGCGGACCCGGCTGGCCGCGCCGGCCGGCCTGGTCGACGCCGCCGGGTTCGCCGCCGTCACCCGCTACCAGGACGCGGCGAGCTGTCAGCGGGTGCTGGACAAGCAGGTCGCGTACGGGATGCTGGTGCGCCATCCGGACGGGGCGTTGCGGGCCACCGAACGTGGCGGCGCCTTCCTAACCGACCTGTACGGGCTGCACGCCACGGTCACCGGACAGATCTGGGGTGCCGAGCACGCGGCCCGGCTGGCCCGGCTGGTCGAACTGACCGGCCGACTGCTGGCCGCCGCGCTGGCCGGCACCGGCGACGCCGGCCCGGACACCGGCCACACCGGTGCCGGCCCGGACACCGACACCGGCGGGCAGGACGCGTTCCGCGCGGTCGCCCCGCCGTACGAGCCGGAGGGCACCCCGGCCGGGGTGCTGCTACTCAACCGGCTCACCGTGCTGCGCTACCACCGGGCCGACGCGCACGCCGCCGCCTGGACCGCCGCCGGGCACACCGCCCGCAGCATCGTCGACCTGCCGCCCGGCCCGGCCCGGCTGGCCATCGAGCAGGAGACCGACCGCCGGGCCGCCGGCCCGTACCAGTCGCTGGAGCCAGAGCAGCGGTTGACGCTGCTCGCCGACCTCGCCGCGCTTCCCGGCTGATGCCGCTATCCTCCACCGGTACCCCACCCACCCCTCACCAGGAGGACCGTCTGATGATCGGTCTCGTGCTCGCTGCCGGAGCGGGACGGCGGCTGCGGCCGTACACCGACACTCTGCCGAAAGCGCTGGTACCGGTCGACGGGGAGACCACGATCCTGGACATCGGGCTGCGCAACCTCGCCGCCGCCGGGCTCACCGACGTGGTCGTCGTCGTCGGCTACGCCGCGGACGCGGTCCGGACCCGGCAGGCCGACCTGCAGGACCGCCACGGAGTGAAACTGACCCTGGTCGACAACGACCGCGCCGAGGAATGGAACAACGCGTACTCGCTGTGGCTGGCGCGGGAGCACTTCGCCGCCGGTGCCCTGCTGGTCAACGGCGACACCGTGCACCCGGCCAGCGTCGAGCAGACGCTGCTGGCCGGGCGCGGGCCGGGCATCCTGCTCGCCGTCGACACGGTCAAGAAGCTCGCCGACGAGGAGATGAAGGTCGTCTTCGACGACGCCGGGCAGCTGACCCGGATCACCAAGCTGATGGATCCGGCGCAGGCGCACGGCGAGTACATCGGCGCGACGCTGATCGAGGCGTCGGCCGCCGCCGGGCTCGCCGAGGCGCTGGAGGCGACCTGGCGGCGCGACCCCAACCTCTACTACGAGGACGGCTACCAGGAGTACGCCGACCGTGGCGGTGAGGTGCGGGCAGCGCCGATCGGCGACGTCGACTGGGTCGAGGTGGACAACCACGACGACCTGATCAAGGCGCGGGACATCGCATGCCGCTACTAGCCCGTACCGTGCACACCCCGCTCGCCATCGACGTGCGCCGGGGTGCCGTCGCCGGCCTGGGCGCGCTGCTCGCCGACCGCCGGATCTCCGCCGGCGGCGAGGTCGCCGTGGTGGTCGGCCCCGGCCAGGGCGAGCGGATCGCCGAGCTGATCGCTCCCGGGCTCGGCCGGGCCGACGTCTTCACCGTCGCCGGTGGCACCCTGGAGGCCGCCCACGAGCTGGGCGAGAAGCTGCGGCAACGCTCCTACGACGCGGTCGTCGGCATCGGCGGCGGCAAGACCATCGACACCGCCAAGTACGCCGCCTCCCGGTACGCCGTACCGATGGTGAGCGTGGCGACCAGCCTGGCCAACGACGGGATCGCCTCCCCGGTGGCGTCGCTGGACCACGACGGCGGACGTGGGTCGTACGGCGTGCACATCCCGCTGGCGATCGTGGTCGATCTGGACTTCGTCTCCGACGGCCCGGACCGGCAGACCCGGGCCGGCGTCGGGGACGCGCTGAGCAACCTCAGCGCGGTCGCCGACTGGGAGTTGGCGCACGCGGTCCGCGACGAGCCGATCGACGGTCTCGCCGTGACGCTGGCCCGCACCGGGGCGGAGGCGCTGATCAGCCATCCGGGCGGGCTCGGCGACGACGCGTTTCTGACCACCCTCGCCGAGGCGTTGATCCTGGGCGGGATCGCGATGGCGGTGTGCGGGTCGAGCCGGCCGGCCAGCGGCGGCTGTCACGAGATCTCGCACGCCCTCGACCTGCTGCATCCCGGGGCCGGTTCGCACGGCGAGCAGGTCGGGCTGGGTGCGCTGTTCTGTACCTTCCTGCGCGGGGACCGGCTGCGGTTCGGGCAGTTGGCGGCGGCGCTGCGCCGGCACGGGCTGCCGGTGCGCCCCGCTGACCTGGGGCTGACCGACGACGACTTCGTCGCCGCCGTGCTGCACGCCCCGCACACCCGGCCGGACCGGTACACCATCCTGGAACACCTGCACCTCGGTGCGGATGCCGTCCGGGGGCGGCTGGCAGAATACCTCGATGCCCTCAGCATGCCTTCAAGGTGAACAAACAGTGTCTACCCCGTTCCTGAAAGCCTTCTTTCAGGCAAACAGAGGGGGTGGGCTGTTCAGCGAGGCGGTCAGCCAGCGGCTGGGGGCGGTGTTCGCGTACGCCGCCGCCCGGCTGCGGTTGGCACCGACCGTGCTGACGGTGGCGAACCTGCTGCTCGGGCTGGCCGCGTCGGTAACGGTGATCGCGACCGCCGACGCGGTGGCCGACGGCTCCGTCCCGGCCTGGCTGATCGGGCTGGTCGCGCTGGTCGGCTGGCAGATCGCGTACGCGCTGGACTGCGCCGACGGGCAGTTGGCCCGGGTGACCGGGCAGACCAGCGCGGCCGGGGCCCGGGTCGACGTGCTCTGCGACGTGGCCGCGCAGATCGCGCTGGTCACGGCGCTGTCCGCGGTGGCGGTGGCGCAACTGCCGGAGACCCCGGTGTGGCTGCTCGCGGCGTTCGCCGGCACCTGGATGGTGAACCTGGTGACCTCGGTGATGCAGGCCGGCCCGAACGCGGCCAGCATGGTCACCTCGACCTCGCTGCCCGTACGGCTGGTGAAGCTGATCCGCGACTACGGCGCGGTGATCTTCGTCGCCGGGTTGGTGCTGACCGTCGCTCCGGTGCTGACGGTCTGGCTGATCGCCGCGTTCACTCTGGTCAACGGCGGTTTCCTGCTGGCCAGCATCACCTTCTCGGCCCGCGCCGCCCTACGCTGACCGACCCTCACGGGCCGGAAGATCGATCTTGGTGGCGGGTCAAGTGATCCTGGTGGTGACCGCCTCGTAGATCGCGAGGTGCTGCTTCATCACCACGTCGGGGTGGAAGGTCGTCTCGTAGCGGGTGCGGGCGACGCCGGCCAGCGCGGCGGCGCTGGCGCGGGCGACCGGCAGGGCGGCGGCAAGTGCGGCAGTCTCCGGCGGCACCACCCAGCCGGCAGCGGCGCCGGTGCCAGCATGGCCAGCCGCGTCGGCGCCGATCAGGTAGGGGATGCCGCCGAGGGCGGTGCCGAGCACCGGCCGGCCGCTGGCCAACGCCTCGATCACCACGGTCGGCAGGACGTCGTGCCAGGTGGAGACGGCCAGCACCACGGCGCTGGCGCGCAGCGCGTCGCGTACCGCTGATCTGTCCAGCGGGCCGAGGAAGTCTATGTCGGCGCGGCCGGCGGCGGCCGAGGTGACGAGCGGCCGCAGCTCGCCGTCGCCGCCGATGCGCAGTGTGCCGAGCGACCCGTCCGGGTGCCGCTGCCAGGCGTCGAGCAGCAGGCCGATGCCCTTCTCCGGGGTGAGCCGACCGAGAAAGAGGAAGCCGTCGCCGAGCGGGGCGGGCGGCCCGGGATCGGCGATCGCGTTCGGCTTGACCACGACCCGCTCGTCGGGGACGCCGTAGTCGCGCAGGTGCCCGGCGACCGCCGAGGTGAGCGCGATGAACCGGTCGACCGACCGCCAGGTGGGCCGGTGCAGCGCCAGGGTCGCCGCCATCACCGCGCTCTGCGCCCGGGAACCCCGGTAGCAGCGGTGCACCACCCCGGGCAGGCCGATCGCCCGGCCCCGGCACTCGGTGCAGATCCGGCCGTCGCGGAAGTACAGCCCGGCCGAGCAGACCTGCCGGTAGTTGTGCACGGTGTGCACCACCGGCACCCGATGCCGGTGCGCGGTGCGGATCGCCCAGGGCGAGATCAGCGGGTACGGGTTGTGCAGGTGCAGCACGTCCGGCCGGTGCTCGGCGAGCAGCCGGTCCAGGTCGCGTTGGGCGGCCGGGGCGTAGCTGGGCGAGATCGGCAGCAGCGTCTTGCCGGTGGCCGGCAGCGCCGGAATGTCGTCGGAGCTGCGCAGGAACGGGATCACCTCGACGCCGGCGGCGGTGAGCTGGTCGATCTCGCTGTCGACGATGACGTTCTCGCCGGACGGCTGGGCCTGCCGGTATCGGTTGTGCGCCACGACGACTCTCACCGGTCAACCCTCCTGCTCGACGTCGTCAGACGCTACCGTCTAGGACGTGCCCGAGTTGCCGGAGGTACAGGCGCTCGCGGCCTACCTGCGCCAGCGCGCGGTCGGCCGTCGGGTCGAGCGTGTCGAGGTGTCGGCGATCAACGCGCTCAAGACGTACGATCCGCCGCCGTCGGCGGCCGCCGGCGCGGCGGTGACCGACGCCGGCCGGCACGGCAAGTTCCTCAACGTCACGTTCGGCGCGACGGCCGGCGGGGCGGAGCTGCACCTGCTGGTACATCTGGCGCGGGCCGGCTGGCTGCACTACCGGGAGTCGTTTCCCTCGGCCGCGCCGTTGAAGCCGGGCAAGGGGCCGATCGCCGTACGGGTCCGCCTCGACGACGGCTCGGGCTTCGACCTGACCGAGGCCGGTACGCAGAAGAAGCTGGCCGCGTACCTGGTGACCGATCCGGCGCAGGTGCCCGGGGTGGCCCGGCTGGGTCCGGACGCGCTCGCGGTGGACCCGGGCACCTTCGCGCAGCGGCTACGCAGTCGGCGGGGTCAGGTCAAGGGGGTGCTGACCGAGCAGGAGGTGCTGGCCGGCATCGGCAACGCGTACTCGGACGAGATCCTGCACACCGCGCGGTTGTCGCCGTTCGCGTTGACCAACCGGCTCACCGACGATCAGCTGGCGGGGTTGTATGAGGCGGCGCGGCGGGTGCTGACCGACGCGGTGGACCGGTCGGTGGGTCAGCGGGCGGCCGAGCTGAAGGGCGAGAAGCGCTCGGGGATGCGGGTGCACGGTCGAACCGGCCTTCCCTGCCCTGTTTGCGGCGACCAGGTGAGAGATGTCTCTTTTGCAGATTCGAGCCTGCAGTACTGCCCCACCTGCCAGACCGGCGGCCGCCCACTCGCTGACCGACGGTTGTCCCGTCTTGTGCGTTAGGTGACGAAATGGGGCGCAGAAGTCTGTACGCCCCGCGCCACGGCGATCTGCACCACAAAGGAGACTTCCTCGGGGACGATCCATCGGTATAGTGGCCCGGTCCCAATGCTCAACACCACCGGAACCGCCGGTCCCCACCGTTCGGCCCGGGGGGCGTAAAGTCACTCGGGTTACCGTCCGTGTACGGGCGCCGTGAGAGACTGAGCTGGTGGGCGAGCCAAGCCTTCACGGAGAGTAGGCGGCACGTGTCACGCGGGAGGACGTGGGTGAGGTGACAACAAGCCTCCAGCGCCCGGTAACCAACACCAGCCGGAGCAACAGGGTGCGCCACGTCGACAGCTTCGAGATCCAACCGCCGACGCCGACACCGACCAACGGCGTACCCCGGTCCGCCTGGGCCCGGGCACGGCGTCGCGCGTCGCGCTGGCACCGTCCGTACACCGCGGCCCTGCTCGCGCTGGACTTCGCGGCGGCGGTGCTGGCCAGCTACCTGTCGATCTCGCTGTTCGAGAAGGCCACCTCCGGGTTCTCCGACGCCGACGTGGACGCCACCTGGTTCCACACGGTCACCTACCTGCTGCTGCCGCTCGGCTGGGTGGTGGTGCTCTGGGGCACCGGCTCCTACGACCGGCGCTACCTCGGGCTCGGCACCGACGAGTTCAAGCGGGTGCTGCGCGGTGGGGTGACGGTCGCCGCCAGCGTCTCGTTCCTCGCCTTCGCCACCAAGACCGACCTGTCCCGGCTCTCGGTGGCCACCGCGCTGCTCGGCGCGCTGGCGTTCATCCTGATGGTCCGCTTCCTCGCCCGGTACGCCCTGCACGTACTGCGTCGGCGGATCGGGCAGGCCACGCACCGGATGGTGCTGGTCGGCACCCTGCCGGAGACCCTGGAGGTCTTCACGGCGGTGACCCGTAGTCCCGCCGCCGGGCTGATGCCGGTCGCGATCCACCTCACCGACGGCTACGCGGCGGCCCGGGGTCTCGAGACCCCGGTGCCGGTGTACGCCGGCCGCAACGTCCTCGCGCTGGTCCGGGAGGTCGGCGCGGACACCATCGCGGTCTGCGGCTCGGCCAGCTCCGAGCCGGGCGAGCTGCGCCGGCTCGCCTGGCAGCTGGAGGGCAGCGGGATCGACCTGGTGGTCGCACCGCAGCTGACCGACATCGCCGGTCCACGGGTGCACATCCGGCCGATCGAAGGTCTGCCGCTGCTGCACGTCGAGGAGCCCACCCTGTCCGGGCTGGGCTGGCTGGCCAAGAACCTGCTGGACCGGGTGGCCGCCGGGCTGGGTCTGATCATGCTGGCGCCACTGTTCCTGGCCGTGGCGATCGCGATCCGGTTCTCCGACCGGGGCCCGGTCTTCTTCCGGCAGCCCCGGGTCGGCCACGAGGGCCGGGTGTTCCGCGTCTGGAAGTTCCGGACCATGTACGTCGACGCCGAGGAGCGGCTCGCCTCGCTGGTCGACCAGAACGAGACCGACGGCATGCTGTTCAAGATTCGCAACGATCCGCGGGTCTTCCCGATCGGCCGCTTCCTGCGGGCCAGCTCGATCGACGAGCTGCCCCAGCTGATCAACGTGCTCAAGGGCGAGATGTCGCTGGTCGGGCCGCGGCCGCTGCCCGCCGACGACGGTGACTTCCTCGGCGACGTCCGGCGGCGGCTGCTGGTCCGGCCCGGGATGACCGGGCTGTGGCAGGTCTCCGGCCGGTCCGACCTGTCCTGGGACGAAGCGGTCCGGCTGGACCTCTACTACGTCGACAACTGGTCGCTGACCTACGACCTGAGCATCCTGTGGCGCACCATCGGCGTCGTGCTGGCCCGCAAGGGTGCCTACTGACCGATCCCGGATGCCGACGGATGACAGAAAGTCCGTCGAAAGCGGGCAGCCGACCGCTGACCGACCGATCGTCGCCTTCCGCTTGGCAGCACCGCCGGTAGCGGACAAGATCTGTCCGTGGCGGCAAACCTATCCGCACCACTGGCGGTCCTGGCTCTGGTGACCGCGCTGGCCGCCGCGGTGTACGCGGTCGTCCGGCTGCGCGCCCGGCGCGGGATCGCCACCGCGACGCAGCGGGCGACGTACCAGGTCCTGCACACCGCCGGCCTGGCCGCCGAACCGCTGCGCAACGGACTGGGCGCAGCCGACGCGGCCAAGGCGGTCCGGCACCTGCGGGCACTGGTCGGCGCCCCGGGCGCGGCGCTGACCGGCAGCGAGGCGGTGCTCGCGTTCGACGGCCGCGGCCAGCACCACGCCGACCAGTTCACCGCCGCCGCCCAGCGGGCGTTCGACGCCGGCCGATCCCTCGTGCTGACCGCCCGGGACCTGCCCTGTGACCGGCCCGACTGTCTGGTGCGTGGGGCCGTCGTCGCCCCGCTCACCGGGCCGGACGACGGCGCCACCGTCGCGCTGGTCGCGGTGGTCGACGACGATCCGGCACCAGGGCTGGTGCAGGCGACCCTGGAGACCGCCCGGTGGGCCGGCAGCCAACTGGCGCTGGCCGAGCTGGACTCGTCGCGGGAACGGCTGGCCAGGGCCGAGGTGCGGGCACTGCGGGCGCAGATCAGCCCGCACTTCATCTACAACGCGCTGACCGCGATCGCGTCGTTCGTCCGCACCGACCCGGAACGGGCCCGGGATCTGATCCTGGAGTTCGCCGAGTTCACCCGCTACTCGTTCCGGGCGCACGGCGAGTTCACCACGCTGGCCGAGGAGCTGCGGTCGATCGACCGCTACCTGACCATCGAACGGGCCCGGTTCGGCGAACGGCTCCAGGTCCGGCTGCAGATCGCCCCGGAGGTGCTGCCGGTCCATCTGCCCTTCCTCTGCCTGCAGCCACTGGTGGAGAATGCGGTACGGCACGGGCTGTCCCGCAAACCTGGGCTCGGCACGGTCAGCATCGAGGCGCGCGACGCCGGGACCGAGTGCCACATCACCGTCGAGGACGACGGGGTGGGGATGGACCCGGCGGTGCTGACCGCCGGCGCCGACCCGGTACGTCGCGGCGCCGACCCGGCCGACGACGCCGGCCAGCACGTCGGCCTGTCGAACGTCGACGAACGGCTGCGCTCGGTCTTCGGCGACGAGTTCGGGCTGGTGGTGGAGACGGCGGTGGGAGCGGGTACGAAGGTGAGCATGCGGGTGC
The DNA here is from genome assembly GCF_056160425.1 of Micromonospora sp. ABR4_055. Lineage (NCBI taxonomy): Bacteria > Bacillati > Actinomycetota > Actinomycetes > Micromonosporales > Micromonosporaceae > Micromonospora > Micromonospora sp. ABR4_055. Next base: position 3,816 of record NZ_JBSWXD010000158.1, on the reverse strand, counting down.
CGAAGTTCCACCCCGACGTACGACCTGGGGCGGGCGCGACCGGCCGGTGGGAGGTGCTGTCGTGACCCCGTTCCTCCGGGTGCTCGCGGTGGACGACGAACCCCCCGCCCTCGACGAACTGGCGTACCTGCTGCGGGCCGACCCCCGGGTGGCCCGGCTGCACACCGCCGCCGACGCCACCGAGGCGCTGCGGGTGCTGCGCGACACCGACGTCGACGCCGTCTTCCTCGACATCCGGATGCCCGGGCTGGACGGTATGGAGCTGGCCCGGGTGCTGCGCCGGTTCGCCCGGCCACCGGCGATCGTCTTCGTCACCGCGTACGACGACGCCGCGGTCGACGCCTTCGACCTCGGTGTCACCGACTACGTCCGCAAGCCGGTACGCGCGGAGCGGCTGGCCGAGTCGGTCCGCCGGGTGCTGACCGCCCGGGTGGTGCCGACCCATCCGGCGGCAATCGCCCGCAACGAGGAGGACCCGGCGATCCCGGTGGAGCTGGCCGGGACCACCCGGATGCTGCCCCGGTCGGCGGTGCGCTGGGTGGAGGCGCAGGGCGACTACGCCCGGCTGCACACGGCCGACGGCTCGCACCTGGTCCGGGTGCCGCTGGCCACCCTCGGCGAACGCTGGGCCGACGCCGGCTTCGTCCGCATCCACCGGTCGTTCCTGGTCCAGCTCCGGCTGATCACCGAGCTGCGGCTGGCCAACTCCGGGTACGTGGTGGTGATCGACGGCACCGAGCTGCCGGTCTCCCGACGACACACCCGGGAACTGAAGGACAAGCTGGTCCGGGCGGCCAAACACGACTGGAGCAGGTGACCGACGGCCAACCGGGCTCCCGCTAGGCGGCCCGGCGGCGGCGCAGTGTGGCGACCGCCGACCCGGCCAGTGTGAGCAGGCACTCAGGCAGCTGCCCGTCGGCCAGCGCGGCACCGAACAGCGCCTCCCCGGTCGAGTCGTCCGAGTTGGCGTACGCGCTGATGAACCTGGCCACCCACCGCGCGTCATAGCCCGCCTCGTCGATGCCGGGAAAGTCGAGGGCCCAGCCGCCGGCCGGTACGTCGTCGCCGACCATCGTCGCGGCCAGGCACCACGCGACGTCGTACGCCCCGGTGACCCCGCTGCGGTCCACCACCGCGTCGAAGACATCCGCTACGCCGTCGCTGTCACCGGCCAGGGCGGAGCGCAGGATCTCAGCCGCGTCGGTGAACGCCTCGTCGGCCCCATCGCGTCGGTCGGTCATGAGCCGAAGGGTAGGCGGCGAGGTCAAGGCGCCGGCCGGGTCGCCGTCACCGGCAGGACGGCCGACATCGCGTTCCAGCCGAGGAGGCGCTAAGGTGCCCTGCGGACCTTCGGCCGATGGAGGACGTCCCCATGCTCGTGTCACGCGGCTCCCGCACCGCCGCCCTGGCGTTCTGCGCAATCCTGCTGGTCGGCGCGGCGGGCTGCGCCGAACCGGCGGCCACCGAGGAGTCCCAGGTCAACTCGGTGCGGCTGTACGGCACCGACGGCAACATGAGCAACTCTTTCCGTGATGGCTTCGAAGGACAGACCGCGCTGCTGTCCGGGATGAAGGGCACCAGCCCGCTCACCCCGCTGTCGGACGACTTCATCAGCAGGCTGCGCACGGTCGACCGGCAACTCACCGACTTCCTGTACGCCGGCGAGGCGTACGACGCGGTGGTGATCAGCGCGCTCGCCACCCAGTTGGCCGGCAGCACCGACCCGACCGACATCGCCGCCCAGATCAACGGGGTGACCACCGGCGGTGAGCAGTGCGACGTCGTCGCAGTGTGCCTGGAGCTGGCCCGGGACGGGACGGACATCGCCTACCGGGGGGTCTCCCTGAAACGGGGTGGCTTCACCGACGTCGGTGAGCCGTCCACCGCCAGCTACGCCACCCTGCACTTCGACGGCGACGGCCAGATCAACGACGGCAAGACCGAGTTCGTCGGCGCCGGTGACGAGTCGACGACCACAACGGCCGCGCCGCCACCGGCCGAGCCGGAGACCTTCGCCACCCGCGCCGAGGCACCGCTGAAGCTGGGCGGCCTGCTGCCGCGCACCGGCGACCTGGCGTTGGCGTACCCGCCGTTGGCGGCCGGCGCGGCGCTCGCGGTCCGGGAGATCAACGAGTCCGGCGGGGTGCTCGGTGAGCCGGTCGAGTGGTTCGACGGCGACGACGGGACCAACCCGGATGTGGCCCGCCGGACAGTTGCCGGGCACGTCGACGAAGGGGTACACGTCATCATCGGCGCCGGTGCGTCCGGCGTCTCTCGCGAGGTGCTACCGGACGTGGCAGCCGCCGGGCTGATCCTGTTCTCGCCCAGCAACACCGACGCCGGGCTGAGCGAGGTCGACGACCAGGGGCTGTACTTTCGTACCGCGCCGTCGGACCTGCTGCAGGGGCGGGCGCTCGCCGACGTGATCCTGCGGGACGGGTCGCAGCGGATCGCGCTGGTGGCCCGCAAGGACTCGTACGGTGAGGGCCTGCAGGAGAACGTCCGGGCGGAGCTGGACCGGGCCGGGGTCGGACCGGACCGGCTCAAGCTGCTCAGCTACGAGCCGCCGGCCGGGGCGGACGCGCCGCCGGTGAACTTCGACAGTGAAGCCCAGGAGATCAAGGCGTTCGGCGCGGACGCGGTCCTGATCATCGGTTTCGCCGAGTCGGCCGAGGTGATCAAGTCGCTGGCTGCGGCCGGGCTGCCGATCGCCGAGTAGGACCCGCCCGGTAGCAGATCAGGCCGGCGGTCGCCAGGCCCCCGCCGGCCGGTCCGCCCAGCTGGCACTTTCTCGGGATCACAGGCAGGTTGCCGCTGCGTACGGTTCCTTTGTCAGCAGCCAGGACGATCTGCGGAAGAGGCGGCAGGATGAGTGAGTGGGTCGATCCGGCCCTCGGTGACGGGGCGGTCGAAGCGGAACAGGGACTGGGCCCGAGCGGCGACCCGGGCCACGACGATGCCGGCTACGAGCCGTACGGCGACGGTCCTTACAGCAGCGGGTCGTACACGATAGTCCAGCACAATCTTGACGGCTCCACCGACGTGCTGGTCGACCGGGACGGGGACGGCCTCGCCGACGTGGTCCTGCACGACAGCGACGGCGACGGGCTGGCGGAGCTCGCGTACGTCGACGGAGACGGGGACGGTCGGCTGGAGAGCATGCTGCGCGACTTCGACGGCGACGGGCGGGTCGACGAGGTCGGCACGGACACCAACGGCGACGGCTGGATCGACGCCGTCGCCACCGACACCGACGGGGACGGTCTGATCGACCAGGTGGCGGCCGACACCGATCACGACGGCCGGACGGACACCTGGGTCCAGGACACTGACTTCGACGGCCGGGCGGACCAGACGCTGCGCGACGCCGACCAGGACGGCGTGCCGGAGACGGTGACCTACCTGCACCCGACGGTCAACCCCTACGCGGCGAGGTGAGGCCGGGTCGCGACCGGGTCGCGACCGGCCGGATGGCACCCTACTGTCGACATCCGCAGCTGTTGTGACTGAGTGATGGAGGGACCTGGGATGACCGAGGCACAGGAGTCGGTGGAGACGCGCGGTGATGATCGCGTCGATCTACTCAAGGCCGACACCAACAACGACGGACAGACCGACGTCTGGGTGGTCGACACCGACGGCGACGGCAAGGCCGACATGTACCAGTTCGACACCGACGGGGACGGCAAGGTCGACATCACCATGGTCGATCTGGACGAGGACGGCACCCCGGACGAGGTGGTCGACGGCGACGGCGGACACCCGCCGGCGAGCTGAGTGCGGTACGCGTCGTGACGACAGCGGGGAGGCGGGAGT
>NZ_JBSWXD010000157.1:0-15612 GCF_056160425.1 Micromonospora sp. ABR4_055 | reverse complement strand
CCCCCCCCCCCCCCCCCCCCCCCCCCCCCCCCCCCCCCCCCCCCCCCCCCCCCCCCCCCCCCCCCCCCCCCCCCCCCCCCCCCCCCCCGCTCGGTCTCAAAAGGGCGGTGTCACCAGCTGAGGTACCAGGGCTGGGTCTGCACGTTCAGCTCCGGGAACCGGACCAGCTTGGCGCTCGCCGTCCGCCAGTCCTTGAGGTCCAGCACATCCAGGCCCTTCTGGATGTCACTGGAGTAGATGTAGCCGTTGTAGTAGTACGTCGACCATGGTCCGCCGGTGACCATCCGGGTGTCCGAGACCGGTCCCCGCTCCCAGTAGGCGATCTCCTGCGGCCTGGCCGAGTTGGTGAAGTCCCAGACCGAGATGCCGCCCTGGTACCAGGCCTGGACCATGATGTCGCGGCCCAGGACCGGGATCAGCGAACCGTTGTGGGCCACACAGTTCTCGGTCGACCCGTTGGTCCGGGGGATCTTGAAGTAGCTGCGGAAGACCAGCGTCCGCGCGTCACCCGTACCGGTGATGTCGTAGATGGCGTTGGCTCCCCGGTCCGGACCGATGGTCGGGTTGCAGGTCGCCGCCCCGCCGCCGCCGAGTTCGTCGGTGAAGACCACCTTGGTGCCCGAGTTGTTGAACGTCGCCGAGTGCCAGAAGGCGAAGTTGGTGGTGTCCCGGACCTGGTGGATGACCCGGGGCGCCTCCCGGTCGGAGATGTCCAGCAGCACGCCGTCGCCCATGCAGGCGCCCGCCGCGAGGTCCTTCTGCGGGTACGCGGTGATGTCGTGGCAGCCGGTGGTGGTGGAACTGCCGTTGCCACCCGGGTTGCCGCCGTCCGGGAAGATCGCCGGGGTGGCCACCACGGCCGCGTCGGTCGGCTTCTTCAACGGCACCTTGACGATCGAGATCAGGTCGTGCGGTGGCTGGCAGTCCGGGAAATTCGTCGACGGACTGTACGACGACACGTAGAGGTACACGAACGCACGGCTCTTCGCCGGCACCAGGGTGTGGGTGTGTGAGCCGCAGTTCGTCTCGACGGACTTGACGTACCGGGGGTTCTTCTTGTCCCGGATATCGAAGATCTTGATGCCCTCCCAGGACTCCTTCACCGACGCGGACTGGGAGGTGCTGGCGCAGGAGTCGTCACTGCGCGACGAGTCTGTGGACAGGAACAACAGGTCACCGTGGACCGACACGTCGTTCTGCCCACCCGGGCAGACCACCTGCGACACCAGCCGCGGCCGCCGCGGGTTGGCGATGTCGTAGATCACGAAACCGTTGTAGTTGCCGACGAAGGCGTACCTGCCCTGGAAGGCGAGGTCCGAGTTCAACGAGGACTCGGTGTCGAACGGCGCGGGCTTGGGCAGGCTGGCGATCTGGCGCAGGTTCCGACTGCTGTCGATCTCGTCGACGCCGAGTCCGGGGTCGTCGGTGCCCGCCGCCGACGCCTGGGCCAGGCACAACTCGACCGCCAGCGCGTCGGTGGCGTCGGCGCACTCGACGTCGAACGGGGTCCCTGCATGACTCGGTGTCGCCAACGCGGTGCTGCCGAACAGGACGGCGATCGCCGCCACTGCCACCGTCCGGAGCTGCCGCGGCCCTCGTGGGGAACGTCTGATCATGTGCGGCACCCTTCGAAAGGGATTGATGATGCTGCGACGATACCGCCGAGTTCCCGACATCGATGTGACAGTAATCACATCGATACATGGAGTTAGCCGGATAGCATCGCGACCGTCCACCTCGGGAGGTCCGATGTCCCGACTGTCACTCGGCCGGCACCGGCGGCTACTGGCACTCGCCCTGATCCCGGCCGTGGTCGTCGTCGCGGTGGTCGTGCTACGGACCACCGCAACGACCTCGGCCACCACCAACGACGCAGCGACCGGGTCGGCGGGAACGTCCACCGGCACGGACGCACCGCCGGTGATCCTTCCCGGCCGGCCCGGCGAGCCGGCCGAGCTGCGCCCCGGTGCGGACGTGACCATCGATCCACCGCAGTACAACGCGCTGGACACCTGGTACGTCCAGATGATGATCCCGCACCACACCCAGGCCGTGCAGATGGCAGCGCTCGCCGCCGACCGCAGTGCCGACCCAGGGGTACGGGCGTTCGCCGACCGCATCCGGGCTGGGCAGGCCGCCGAGATCGCCGTACTCCGGCAATGGCTGCAGGACCGGCGGCTACCCGCCGGTGAACACGACCACGACACGATGCCCGGGATGCAGACCGAGCAGGCCGTCCGGGAACTGGCGGCCGCCCGGGGAGCCGAGTTCGACCGGCTCTTCGTGGCGATGATGACCGACCACCACCAAGGTGCCGTCGAAATGTCCGACCGGGTGCTCACCGGCGGCAGCGACGTGACCGTCGAGGAACTCGCCACCTCGATCGCGGCCGAACAGGCCGTCGAGATCAACCGGATGCGGGACCTGCTGGACAGCTGAACCGGCACCCACCGCATCGCGCGGGACCGGGTCACGCGGGACCGGCCGCTGTGCGGCGAGCTAGCGGCGGGCCAGCGCGTCCAACCCGTCCGACCGGCGAATGCCCTCATCGGCGGCCGCCACCTCCCCGACGTGGCGCAGCAGAGCCGTGCCGTGACGCAGGCCCGCCACCCCCACGCCGAGGCCGACCAGCTCCACGATCAACAACGGGACGCCGGCCAACGACGTCGGACCGGAGGTACGGATCAAGCCGGCGAGCAGGAACAGCCCACCCATCGCCGTACTGATCAGGTTGAACCGGACCAGCGAGGAGCGGACCGGACCGGACGGCTCGTCCCAGAGATCGACCAGACCCACCGCCACGGTCAGCGCCATGGCGGCCAGCCCGGCGACCAACGTCCAGTAGCCGACCTCACCGAACAGGTCGGGTGCCCCGGCCACCACCGAGATGTCGAACAGGGCCGCACAGACGAACAGTCCGAACGGCAGGGTCACCAGCATCGGCTGGATCGGCTGGCCGGGCACGCGGAATTGCGCCTGCATCGCCCTCACGCCCTTCCCACTGGTCGCACCGGTCACACCGCCGGTGCTACCCGAGTATCTCCCGCCGCGAACCCACCCGCCATTCACCGCTGCTGGCTGTCGGCCCGCAGCACCGACGCCACCAGCCGCTCGGCGACCTCCGGCAACGGCATCGCGGTCGCCTCGGCCGCCTCGCGCAGCACCGCGAGCGCCTCCGCGGCCGGGCACCGCCGCTGGGTCATCACGATGCCGATCGCCGGGCCGATCACGTCGCCGTACTCCGGACGGTCGGCGTCGGCCCCGCCCGCCGCCCCGCCGCGACGCCGGTCCCGCACCGCTGCGAGGAGCAGTCCGGCGTGCTCGGCGAGGAGCAGGGCGGTCAACTGCTCGCCGACACCGAGCGCCCCGACCCGCTCCGCGTACAGGTTGATCGCACCGATCGCCTCGTCGTCGACGTCCACCGGCGCGCAGAGCACGGAACGGATCCCCCGGTCGACCGCCGCCCGGCTCCACTGCGGCCAGCGCGGCGAGTCGGCACCCGGATCGGCCAGCACGATCTCGCGGTCCCGGATCGCGGTCATCGCCGGTCCGTCGGAGGCGTACTGAAGCTCATCCAGATCCTTGACCAGTGGATCGGACGCCGCCACCGAAGCGGGCCGGCCGGCCCGGAGAAAGCAGACGCTCGCATACGTCACCCCGGGCAGCGCGGATCGGGTGGTGCGGGCGAGATGCTCCACCGCCTGGTCGAAATCGGTGCACCGGATCATGCCGGCGGTCAGCTCCCGCAGCAGGGCGGCGGTCTCCAGTACGGCCAGCCTGCTGTCCGCCGAGTCGGCCTGGGTCAACGTGATCGCGCCCTGGCCGCGCTCAGCGGCGGCCGCTGCCACTGAGCCGGCGGCCAACGGAGGAGATCAGCCGGTCCAGTTCGGAGCCGAACGGGTTGTCGTGCACCAGGTAGGTCCAGGTCGCACTGGGCCGTACCAGCTGGGCCTCGTCAGGCTGCCAGTCCTCGTCGAACTCGGTCTGCTCGAACGTCGCGACGGTGCGGGCCTCGATCTCCGGGATCAGCTGGTTGAACGCGGGCACGGCAGCCCGGTGGAACTCGTCGAGTGGATCGAGCCGGCCGAGCGCCCGCAGATGCACACCCTCGCGCACCTCGGACAGTTCGGCGAGGTGTTCGGTCCAGAGCCGGTCCAGGTGGTAGAGGGCGATCGAACGGGCCGCCCGCGACAGCAGGTCCTCGTCCATCTCGGCGCACCGCTGCGGGAACCGGTCCATCAGCATCAGCGCGGCGACTTCGGTGGTCAGCAGCCGCTCCCGCCGCTCAGCGAGCGCCTTGCGCTGCTGTTCGATCACCACGCTGTAGCGCCAGGTGTTCCGGTGGATCTCGTAGTCGACACCCTCGGCGATCCGCTGGGCGTGTTCGATGGCGAAATCCACCTGCTCGTCCTGGACGATGCCGTCGGGCGTCATCCGGGGCGAGGGTGGGATCGCGTCCGGGGCGTGCCGGACGACCAGGTCGTCCTCCAGGCTGACGAAGAACACCGAACCACCCGGGTCGCCCTGGCGACCGGCCCGGCCGCGCAACTGGTTGTCCACCCGCCGGCTGTCGTGCCGACCGCTGCCGATCACGTACAGCCCGCCCAGCTCCGCGACCTGGTCCCGGTCGGACTGGTCGCTGCCGCCGAGGCGGATGTCCACGCCGCGCCCGGCCATCTGGGTGGACACCGTCACCGCACCCAGCGCGCCGGCCTCGGCGATGATCGCGGCTTCCTCGTCGTCGTTCTTGGCGTTGAGTACCACGCAGGGCACACCGGCCTCCCCCAGCGACGCAGCCAGGCTCTCCGACTCCTTGACGTCGAGGGTGCCGATCAGCACCGGACGCCCGGTGGCGTGGGCCGAGCTGATCTCGGCGACCAGCGCCTCGTCCTTCTCCGCGCGGGTGGCGTAGATCCGGTCCGACTCGTCGGTCCGTACGCACGGGGTGTGTGGCGGGATCACCGCCACCTCCAGCTTGAAGAACTCGCGGAGCTGGTCGCCGACGAGGACCGCCGTCGCGGTCATCCCGCACAGGGTGCGGTACGCCGCGACGAACGCCTGCACGGTGATGGTGCCGAGCACCTCACCCTCGGCCGTGGCGTTGAGACCCTCCTTGGCCTCGACCGCCGCCTGCAGCCCGTCCGGCCACCGGCGGCGCTGCGCCACCCGACCGCGCATCTCGTCCACCAGCTCCACGGCGCCGTCGCGGACGATGTAGTCGACGTCGCGGTGCAGCAACGCGTGGGCGTGCAGGGCGACGTGGATCGCGGACAGCTGCCCGACGTTGTCGTCGGCGTACAGGTCGACGCCGTCCAGCTTGGCCTCGACCGCGGCCAGCCCGGCGGAGGTGAACGCGACGCTGCGGCCGTCGTCGGCGACCTCGTAGTCCCGGCCGGCGCGCAGCCCGCGTACCAGCGCGGCGGCGGTGTGCACCGGGTCCTGTTCACCGACGACCGCCCCGGCCAGCACCATCGGCACCCGGGCCTCGTCGATGAGGATCGAGTCGGCCTCGTCGACGATCGCCGTGGACAGCGGCGGCTGGACCCGGTCGGCGATGTCGGTGACCAGCTGGTCACGCAGGAAGTCGAAGCCGGCCTCGCTCACCGAGACGTAGGTGACGTCCCGCTGGTACGCGGTGCGCCGCTGCTCGGGGCTGCTGGCCTCGGTGACCCAGCCGACGGTCAGCCCGAGCAACTGGTAGACCGGCGCCATCCACTCGGCGTCGCGGCGGGCGAGGTAGTCGTTGACCGTCAGCACGTGCACCGGGCCGTTGCCCCGCCGCACGTGCCCGTAGGCGGCGATCGTGGCGGTCAGGGTCTTGCCCTCACCGGTGGCCATCTCCGCGACCTTGCCGGCCAGCAGGGACATCGCGCCGAGCAGTTGCTCGTCGAACGGCCGCTCGCCGATGGCCCGCCGGGCAGCCTCCCGGCCGACTGCGCAGAGGTCGACGAACTCGCTGGCCCGGCCGGCCTCGGCGGTCAACTCGGCGTCGTCGAGCGCCCGCAGGTCGTCCTCCCGGCCGGCGATGTCGGGGAGCAGTTTCGCCAACGGAGCGAGGTCGACCGTGCTGCCCGGCCGCTGGAGGAAACGCCGGAACCGACTCTTCAGACGCTGCGACACACCCATGACCGTCAACGCTACGCGACGCGTCCGGCTCGCGGTGCCCCACCCGCCCCAGGACGCTCAGCCGTGGCGGCCGAACCCCGATCGGACGACGCATACCGCCCGCCGGGTGGGGTAGCCAGCAGCTGATCGAGTGTCGTCACGGGGGTGGATCATGGGGTACGCGCGAACGGCCGTCGCTCCCACGGTTGCGGACTGGACCGCCCGTCGCACCGGGTCGGCGGGCCGGTGGACGCCCTGGGAACTGGCCATGGCCAAGGCCAGGTCCGGCCGACGGGTGAGCGTCGTACTGCCGGCCCGCAACGAGGAGGCCACCGTCGGCGCCATCGTCGAGTCGATCGTCGGGAACCTGGTGGACCGGGTGCCGCTGGTCGACGACGTGTTGGTGGTCGACTCCCGGTCCGACGACAGTACGGCGGCCGTGGCCGCGGCCGCCGGCGCCCGAGTCGTCGGCCAGGACGAGATGACCCGGGGCCTGCCGCGGCTGGAGGGCAAGGGCGACGCGCTCTGGGCCGGGCTGGCCGCCGCCGACGGGGATCTGATCGCCTTCGTCGACGCCGACCTGCGGGAGTTTCAGCCTGCCTTCGTGACCGGGCTGCTCGGCCCGCTGCTCACCGACGAGTCGGTCAGCTTCGTCAAGGGTTTCTACCACCGGCCGCTGGTCCGGTCGAGCGACGTCGAGGCGGATGCCGGTGGCCGGGTCACGGAGATCATGGCCCGACCGCTGTTCAATCTCTTCTGGCCGGACCTGTCGGGATTCGTCCAGCCGTTGGCCGGCGAATACGCCGGCCGACGCGACGTGCTGGAGCAGATCCCGTTCGTCTCCGGCTACGGGGTGGAGACCGCGATGCTGATCGACCTGCTCGACGTCTGTGGGCTGGACTCCCTGGCCCAGGTCGACCTCGGCGAGCGGCGGCACCGGCACCAGAGCACCGAGGCGTTGGGACGGATGTCCGCCCAGATCCTGTTGACCGCCTGGTCGCGGCTCTACCGCAAGGGCTGGGTGATCTCGGAACGTCCGCCCGGCGGTCTACTCACCCAGTTCCGCCGCGGCGAGGCCGAGGCACTGAGCAATCTGGAACGCGAGGTCGTCGTCAGCGACGTGTCGGTCCAGGAACGGCCCCCGCTGGGCCAGCACCGGCGGGCGCTGGCAACCGCGGCTGCCGGCTGACGCCGAGCCCGGCCGGACCGCCGACCGGCTATTTGCTTCCCGCGCTCGGCTTGGTGGCGTGGAACACGATCAGACCGACCACCAACCCGACCAGTGCGATGGCACCGGAGTTCGATGTGTCGTCCCCGGCTCCGGAGAGGCCGAAGGCGAACGTTCCCGCGCCTGCGACGATCGCTGCGACCAGGCGGTTTCCACGTTGCTTCACGGTCGGCACGCTATCGGCGCCGGTGACGCCGCCGGCACCGGCCGGCACGGGTTCCCCCGATCGAGGTGACCAGCGGGACGCGGCTCAGGCCACGGCGAACAGCGGTGCCAGGCCGGCCACGGTCAGGCTGCGTCGCACGTAGGGCTGCGGCCGGACGAACCGTAGCCGTACCGCCGCGCGGCGGGCGGCCTCGTGGCTGGCCAGCAACGCGGCGATGCCGGCGGCGTCGACAAAGCCGACGCCGTCCAGGTCGACCAGGACCTCGGCGTCGCTGCCGGCGGCCCGCACCGCGTCGACCAGTCCGGCGCGGACCCGTTCGGCTGCCTCCCGGTCGAGTTCGCCGGTCAGGCCGATCTCGGTTCGGCCGTCAACGCGGTGCACGGAGATGGTGAGCGCGGCGTCGGTCGGCTCCGGCTGGGCGATCCCGGACTCCCACCGGGGCGGGGCGTCGGTCAGCATCGCCTGGCGCAGCCAGGTCAAGGTCCGGGACAGCAGCCGGGAGACATGCATCTGGGAGATGCCGAACTCGGCGGCGATGTCCGACTGGGTGTAGTTGCCGTAGAAGCGCATGGCGAGGATCCGGCGTTCCCGAGCCGGCAGCCGGTAGAGCAGCCCGCTGACCGTGAGCCGGTCGTCGACGGACTCCAGGTCGGCGTCGAGGGCGCCGAACATGTCGCCCAGCTCGGCGGGTCCGTCGTCGCCGACCGGCCCGTTCAGCGACGCGGGCGTGTAGCCGGCGGCGGATTCCAGGGCCGCGAGGATGTCCTCTTCGGAGGTGTCCAGCCGCTCGGCGAGTTCGGCGACGGTCGGCGACCGGGACAGCTCGCTGGTCAGCACCGCGGTCGCCTGGCTCACCTCGATGGTGAGGTCCTGCAGCCGGCGGGGCACGTGCACACCCCAGGTCCGGTCCCGGAAGTGGCGTTTGATCTCTCCGGTGATGGTCACCGCCGCGTAGGCGGTGAACGAGCCGCGGTCCGGGTCGTAGCGGTCCACCGCCTTGACCAGCCCGAGCCGGGCGACCTGCTCAAGATCCTCCAGCGGCTCGCCGCGGCCGCGGTAGCGTCGGGCCAGCCGACCGGCGAACGGCAGGGCCAGTTGGACGAGCTCCTCCCGCAGGTCCCGGCGCCGGCTCTCAGCCTGGTCGGCGAACCGGGCCGCGTAGGACAGAGCTGCTCCGTCGAGGTCCTCCAGCGCGTGTTCCGAACGAGTTACCGTACGCCTTTGTCCGGACATTTCGCCCCTCCCCGGTGATCCGGCCCTGAGCTCCGCATTCCGGCACATTGATCGGGTCGCGGGGGCGGGGGGGCCCCTGCCTCGACGCCCTCACTAAGCCGGACCCTACTGGCAGTGACGACGCCACCCGATCCGAATGCCATGAAAATTCCACGCCGAGGACGGCGTCCGACGCACCGGCCGTGCGTTCAACTGGTGACCGGATCGGAATACCGCAGCACGGCGCCGACCCCGCCATCCAGATCAGCGTCACCGGGCCCGACCAGCACCAGATCGGCGTCGGTGGCCGCCAGTGCGCGCAGCAGCGCCGCGTCGGCGCGGACCTCGCAGGGCTCGTCCACCGCCATGACGGCCAGGTCGGCCGGATCCAGGGCGATCTGGGTCGGCTCCGGACCGATCCAGACCCGCTGGGTCGAGGAGGGGTCATCGACCAGCAGCAGCGTGTCGACCTGAGCCCGCTGCAGCGCGTCGACCACGGCGGGCAGACCATCGCCCCGGCCCTGTTGCGCGCCGTAGCGGTCCAGTGCCCGGTCGGTGTGCTCGGCGGCCACCGCGGCGATGGCCTGGATGGTGGCCTCGGTCAACGGCTCGGGATCGGCACCCACCGCGCGCGACCCGGCATCGGTCTGCACCGTACGCGACTGCCAGCGTCTCGGTAGTTGGCCGACCAGAAGTTGGCGTGCGTCCGGGTCGCCGGCGACCACCAGCGCCTCGGCCCCGATCTGGTCGGCCAGCGCTGCCGTCGCCGCGGCGCTGGCACCGGCGTTGCGCCGCCACGACACCTCGGCCGCCCGCTGGAACCGGGCCTGGGACCAGGCCCCTGGTTTCACCTTGCGGATCGGGTGGGCGGCCGGGCCGTCGACGCCGGCCTGCCGGGGCAGCCCGCCGGCGCTGACCGCGTCGATTTCGGCCCCGGTGCGACTAACCAGTACCCGCAGCCAACTGATCTCCTCGCCCCGCTGAGCGACCAGCGGCATCGCGTGCGGCAGCGGGCCGACCGTGGCGAGGTCACGCTGGGGCGGTGCCGGCAGATAGTTGTGCAGCACCACCTCGCCGCTGGCGGCGCTGAGCGCGAGACCGTACTCACCGGTGCGGGGCACATGCCGGGTCACCGCCGCGCCGAGCGCCGCGACCGACGCCGGATCGGCGCCCTGCTGGTCCAACTGATCACGCAGCGCCCGCCAGCGCAGTTCGAGCGCGTCCACCGCGTCCTCGGTGTCGTGTGAGGCGTCCAGGTATACCGACGCCCACGGTCCGGGCCGGGCGTAGAGCGGCCGCAGGAAGGACAGATCCATGACGTACCCCCCTCTCTCCACCGGCATACCCGGACAGCTCGACTAATCACCTCAAATCAACCACCACCTCCCCCATGAACCCATTCATTCACGGCATTCACTCGACTATCTCGATACAATGCGTGAACAAACACAAACATTGGGTGGTGATGGATGGATCCCGAACTGTTCCCTGAGCGAGCCGTCCACCGGCCCGGGCCGATCATCACCGGACACGTGGTCCGTCTGGTCGGCGGCTACTCCCGGCCGATCAAAATCGGTCAGCCCGTCCTGATCGGAGTACTCGCGGCGGCCGGGGTGATCCGAGCACTCGGGGCGGCGCTCGCCTCGGTCCGCCTGGCCGGAAGCGGCTCCACCGCCGCTCGCCGCAAGTGGAAGGAACTGCGCAACGGGCCGGAGTTCCTGGTGACCCCCCTGCACATCCGGGACACCACCGGGGTGCTGTGCGAGATGGAGATCCACGGACATGTGCCGCAGAGCGCCCTTGACCCGGCCGACCACGTGCAGGTGACGGTACGCCGACAGAAGGACCCCGAGCTGCCACCCAGGGTGGAACGCATCGTCAACCTCACCACCGGCCAGTTCCTCACCCCACGGACCCCGACCGTCTGGTCGCACCTCGGTCCGGCGCTGCTGTTCCAGGCGGTCCTCGGGCTCCTCTTCCTGGTCGCACTCGCCGGGCTGGTCGTCATACTGGCCTGACCGTTTGTGGCCACCACCCGGAGATCCACTCCGGTTCCGTCCTCCGCCTGACGGAGGAACCCCGGCACCGGGGTACTTCGTGAGACGGAGACAACTGCCCCCCGACGGGGTGAGGGTGACGGGCGTCGGGTGAGGGATCATGGGACGATGACGCGCCAAGGGTGCCGACGGGCCCGGTCGTGACCGACTTACTGATCTCCGTGGCCTTCGCTGTCGCCTCCGCCGGCGCGTACGCCCTCGGCGCCGTGGTCCAGGAACGGCTCGCCGTCCGGCTCGGGGCCCAGACCCCCTGGCGGGCGATCGTCCGGGCGCTACTCCGGGCCCGGCGCTGGTGGCTGTCGGTGGCGCTGAACGCTGCCGGCGCGCTGCTGCACGTTGCGGCGCTCGCGTACGGCCCGCTGTCGGTGGTACAGCCGCTCGGTGTCCTGACCCTCGTGCTGGCCCTGCCGATCGGCGCCGCGTTCACCGCCCGGCGGGTCGCCGCCCGGCAGTGGGTGGGGGCTGCGGCGACCGTGCTCGGTCTGCTCCTGCTACTCACCCTGACAGTGCCGGGCAGCGGCGACGGGATGACCGCAGCGGACGGCACCGTCCTGATCGTGGCCAGCGCCGTCGTGCTCACCGCGATGATCGCCGGCACTGCGGCGCTGCGGCGCCCGGTGCCCCGCAGCCTGCTCTACGCCACCGGCGCCGGCGTCGCGTTCGCCGTCGCATCCGCGCTGACCCACGCGGTGACCCGCGAGTACGCCGAGCACTCAGTGGCCGCCCTGATCGGCCCGACCGTGCCGGCCATCGCCGCGATGGCCATCGCCGGGGTGCTGCTGTCACAGCTCGCCTACCGCGGCGGCGGCCTTGGCGCGCCGCTGGCCACGGTCACCCTGGCCAACCCGGTCGCGTCAGCGGTGATCGGGGTGGCGCTGTTCGGGGAACGCTTCGCTGACGGGCCGCTCGCTATGGTGCTGCTGGTGAGCGCCTGCGGCACCGCCGGTGTCGGGATCCTGCTGCTGGCACCGCCGACCGCAGCGACCGACATCGCCGACCCGATGGACCCGGTCTCCGACCGGCCGCGTCCGCTGGCGCTCTGCCGCCGCTGACCGCCGGCCGGCCGGGCATCAGGGGCACCGGCGACCCGAGGTCGAGTGTCTTCGGTCACCTCCGGTACCTACAGGATGCGAATCCGGTCGGGATGTCGTTTCCTTGAGTATGGCGGCACCACGCACCGCAGCGTGGCAGCCCACCCGCCACCGGCCGTCGGCCACCTCTTCTCAACCGCGCCACGGCCATCGGCCACCGCTCGACCTCGTCGCGCAGCACCAGATCACCGCCGCAACACCCTCTCACCGCCTGTCCTGCCGTCACCGGCGCCGGCGCACCCGCACCTGTTCGAATGAATGGAGAAGATCGCGATGCCCCTGCGGGTCGGCGACCAGTTCGCCAACGCACTGGTCACTCAGGACGGCCTGTGCCGTCCGGTCCCGACGTCCCGACCGCACCCCCCGCTGCCGGCCGGCGGTGACGCCGCCGACGGACGCCGACGGATCCTGATGCTGTCCTGGGAGTACCCGCCGGTGCTGGTGGGCGGACTGGGCCGGCACGTGCACGCCCTCTCCGTCGCCCTGGCCAACGCCGGCCACGAGGTCACCGTCGTCACCCGCCACGCCACCGGCGCCCCCCTCGAGGAATACGCCGACGGCGTCCGCATCATCCGCGCCACCGAGGACCCACCCCTGTTCCCCCTGGCCACCCCCAGCCTCCTCGCCTGGACCATGGCCTTCAACCACACCCTCACCCGCGCCGCACTCCGCGCCACCCAGACCGCCGAATACGACGTCATCCACGCCCACGACTGGCTCGTCACCCACACCGCCGTCACCCTCAAGGAACACCTCGACATCCCCCTCGTCGCCACCATCCACGCCACCGAGGCCGGCCGCCACCAGGGCTGGCTCCCCGACGAGATGAACAAGTCCATCCACTCCATCGAACACTGGCTCGGCCACGAGTCGTGCCGGGTGATCACCTGCTCGGCGTACATGCGCGACGAGGTGCTGAGCCTGTTCGGGGTGCGCCCGGACCGGGTCGACGTGGTCGCCAACGGAGTGGACGCCCGCCGCTGGCAGGTGCCGACGGACGCGGTCACCGCCGCCCGGGCACGGTTCGCCGGCGACGGGCCGCTGGTGTCGTTCGTCGGCCGGCTGGTCTACGAGAAGGGCGTCCAGCACCTGATCGCCGCGCTGCCCCGGCTGCGCCGTCAGCACCCCAACCTGCGGCTGGTGATCGCTGGCGACGGACCGTACCGCTCCGAACTGGAGGCCGACATCGACCGGCTCGGGCTATGCGACGCCGTCACGCTGCCCGGCTTCCTCGGCGGCACCGACCTGCCGGCCCTGATGGCGGCGTCGGACTGCTTCGCGGTGCCCAGCGTCTACGAGCCATTCGGCATGGTGGCGTTGGAGGGCGCTGCAGCCGGCGCGCCGCTGGCTGTGTCGGCCACCGGCGGGCTCGCCGAGATCGTCGAACCCGGGGTCACCGGAATGACCTTCCAGCCGAAGGACCCGGACGGACTGGCCGACGCCGTCGGCGCCCTGCTGGCCGACACGACGCTGGCCCGGCAGGTTGCCCGGCGGGCCCGCCGGATGGTCCACGACCAGTACGGCTGGGCTGCGATCGCGCACCGCACCGCGGTGACCTACTCCGCCGCGATCGTCCAGTCCTCGGCGTTCGCCACCGAACGGGCAGCCGCCCGAATGGCGCAGGGACAGGCCACTATCGTCATCCCGGACGGAAACCTCCTCGCCGGCGCGGGGAGCAGATGACCGCTACCCGGGAGGCTGCCCTGACCGAGACGATCGGCGACATCGACCTGCACCTGTTCGCCGAAGGACGCCACGAACAACTGTGGCGGATGCTCGGCGCCCACCCGCAGCCCGGCGGATGCCGGTTCGCGGTGTGGGCGCCGAACGCCCGCCGGGTCCGGGTGATCGGCGACGGTCCCGGCTGGGGCCCGTACGACGGCCAGGAGTTGGACCGGCTCGAATCCGGTGGCGTGTGGGCCGGTTTCGTGCCGGGCGTCGTCGCCGGACAGCGCTACAAGTACCGCGTCCAGGGGTGCGACGGCTCCTGGGCGGACCGGGCCGACCCGATGGCGCAGGCCACCGAGGTGCCGCCCCGGACGGCCTCGGTGGTGTACCAGTCCGGGTACGTCTGGCAGGACGCGGACTGGTTGCGCAACCGGCGGGGTGACCACCACGCCCGGCCGATGTCCGTCTACGAGGTGCACCTCGGCTCGTGGCGCCCCGGGCTCAGCTACCGGGAACTGGCCGACCAACTGGTCTCCTACGTGTCGGACCTGGGCTTCACCCACGTCGAGTTGATGCCGGTGATGGAGCATCCGTTCGGCGGCTCCTGGGGGTACCAGGTGACCGGCTACTACGCGCCGACCTCCCGGTTCGGCACCCCGGATGACTTCCGGCATCTGGTCGACCGGCTGCACGGCGCGGGTATCGGAGTCCTGCTGGACTGGGTGCCGGCGCACTTCCCCCGCGATGCCTGGGCCCTGGCCCGGTTCGACGGCACCGCGCTGTACGAACATCCGGATCCGCGCCGTGGCGAGCACCCTGACTGGGGCAGCCTGATCTTCGACTATGGCCGGCGGGAGGTACGCAACTTCCTCGTCGCCAACGCCCTGTACTGGCTGGAGGAGTTCCACGTTGACGGGCTGCGGGTCGACGCGGTCGCCTCGATGCTGTACCTGGACTATTCGCGGGGGCCGGGCCAGTGGCTGCCCAACGACTCCGGCGGCAACGCCCACACCGAGGCGATCGAGTTGCTCAAGGAGCTCAACGCGACCGCGTACCGGCTCAATCCGGGCGTCGTGATGATCGCGGAGGAGTCCACCGCCTGGCCGGGGGTCACCAGACCCACCGACTGGGGCGGGCTCGGCTTCGGGCTCAAGTGGAACATGGGCTGGATGCACGACACGCTGAGCTACCTCGCCCGCGATCCGGTGCACCGCAGCCACCACCACGACGAGATGACCTGGCCGGCGGCGTACGCACACACCGAGCAGTTCCTGCTGCCGATCAGTCACGACGAGGTGGTGCATGGCAAGGGCTCACTGACCGCGAAGCTGCCCGGCGACCGGTGGCAGCGGCTGGCCGGGCTACGCGGGCTGCTTGCCTACATGTGGGCGTTCCCCGGCAAGCAACTGCTGTTCATGGGCAGTGAACTGGCCGACGAGCAGGAGTGGAGCGAGCAGCGCGGGCTCGACTGGTCACTGGCCGCAGACCCGGCGGCCGGCGGGGTTCTCAATCTGCTCCGGGACCTGAACGCGGTCTACCGGCAGTGCCCGGCGTTGTGGGAGCTGGACGTGACACCGGGCGGATTCGGGTGGATCGACCACACCGACCGGCAGGCCAACGTCGTCTCGTTCCTCCGGCGCGCCCGCGACGGTAGCGTCCTGGCCTGCGTGGTCAATTTCTCCGGGGTGCCCCGGCACGGATACCGGATCGGACTGCCGCAGCCCGGCCGCTGGCAGGAGACGATCAACACCGATGCCGAGTGGTATGGCGGATCGAACGTCGGCAACCTCGGGGCCGTCGTGGCTGACGGTGCGCCACTGCACGGTCAGCCGGTGTCCGCTGGGCTGCAGGTCGGGCCGTTCGCCACGGTCTGGCTGCGCCCGGACCCGGTGGCGCGGACCGACGGCGGTGGCGGCCGACCAGCGACCGAGACGGCCGAGACGCGCGCCGGCTGACAGTCCGACGCCGTTGGGGGGGGGGGGGGGGGGGGGGGGGGGGGGGGGGGGGGGGAGGAGGGGGGGGGGGGGGGGGAGGGGGGGGGGGAGAGCCTTTGGTGCCTGAACACCGGCTGGGGGGGCAGGGGGG
>NZ_JBSWXD010000156.1:0-15843 GCF_056160425.1 Micromonospora sp. ABR4_055 | reverse complement strand
GCGCCGGACAGGCACACCGCGCCCGGCGCGGCGCGCGACGTCAGGCGCAGCGCCCGGCCGGCCGGCACCGCCCACAGCACCGACCGGTCGCCGGCACCGGGCAGCCGGCGCAGCAACGTCGCCGCCTCGGCGGCCGGGATCTGCGCCCGCAGGTCCATTCCCGCCGCGGTCACCTGCACCTCGGCGAAGCCGCGCAGCCAGCGGCGGGGCAGCGGCACCTTCCGTTCGACGACCGAGGAGTCCATCGTCGACACCGTCAGGTCGTCCGGGCCGACCGCCAGATGCAACGGGTCCAGGCCGCCGACCCGGGCCAGCGCGTCGCGCAGCGGCGGGTTGACGTCCACGTTGGTGGTGCCGTGCGCGACGATGTCGCCGTCCAGCCCGTCCGGGGTGACGTCGAGTCGGGCGTACACGCCGCAGCAGCCGGAGAAGGACTCGAACCGCAACCGGTCCCGGCCGCCGGTGACCACCGGGTCGAGGCTGGCCGGGACGACGGGTCGGTGGTAGCGGGTGCGGGCGACCTCGGCGACGGCCAGCAGCCCGGCGGCGGCCGCCACCGGGCGGGTGAGGAACCCGGTGAAGAACCGGGGGTTGGCGGCCGGGCCGCCGCTGGTCTGCAGGGTCAGCGCCCGGCCGGCCAGGGCGGACGGGTTCAGGTACCGGTAGGTCGCGACGGTGTTCACGGTGGCGCACGCTACCCGCCCCGACCGACATCGCCGGTGTCGCCGTAGGTAGCGCCGGCCGCCCGGCCGTCGGGACGCGGTGCGGACACTCGGCGGCGGCCGGTGGCGCAGCCGTACCGCAGCCGTACACTGGTCGCCGGTGTCGGCCGGTCGCGGCGGCGAGTGACAGCGGGGGAGTGCGTACTGATGAGGTCAGGCCTGCCGATCCTGAAGGCGCACGGCTCGCAGAACGACATCCTGGTCGTCGAGGGCCGGCCGGGTGACTACGCCGCCGAGGCGGACGTGCCGCACCTGGTCCGCCAGCTGTGTGACCGGTCCGGGCCGCTCGGCGGCGGTGACGGCGTGTACTTCGTCGATCTCGGCCCGGCGGTGCCGCAGGCGGCGTTCTTCAACCCGGACGGCTCGTTCGCGAAGCTGTGCGGCAACGGGATGCGCTGCGTCGGGCGGCTGGTGCTGGACACCCGCGACGCCGAGCGGGCGGTGGTCCGGGCCGGGGACAGCGACTTCGTGGTGCTGCGGGCCGAGTCGACGCCGGAAGGGGTCCGGCAGACCGCGGTCGAGATGCCGAAGGTGGACTTCGATCCCGTCGAGCCGGTGGTCGCCGTGGCGCAGCCGCACGTCGACACCCCGCTGCCGGTGCTGCACCCGACGTACGGGTTGACCGCGCTCGCCGTACCGAACGACCACCTGGTCGCGGTGGTGGAGAAGTTCGACGAGGCCGAGCTGGTCGCCACCGGGGAGCGGATCACCGCCGCCACGGACGTGGTGCCGCGTGGGGCGAACCTGTCGTTCGTGTTCCCGCTCGACGACGGCGAGATCTACGTGCAGACGTACGAGCGGGGCGCCGGACTGACCCCGTCGTGCGGTTCGGGTGTAGTCGCGTCCCGGGCGGTCTGGTCGCGGCTCGGCCTGGCCGGGTCGGGCGAGCGGATCACCGTCCGTAATCCCGGTGGGGTGGCGACGGCCTGGCTGACCGGCGACCCGGCGGCCTGGCAGGCCACCCTGCAGGGCAACGCGTCGTACGTCTACCGGGCCGATGTCGACCTGGCGGCGGTGATCGCCGGCAGCCTGGCCTCGGTACGGCGGGACACGTTCGTCGACGAAGTCGAGGCGTTCGCCCAGTTGCGGGAGAACAACCACGCCGTGCTGCACGCCGCCGGCGTACACCCTTCGGTCGGCTGATTTCTGACCCGCCGCGGCCCGGATCCGGCCCGTATCCCGCCCGGATCCGGCCCGAAGTCGGGCACTTCCGATTTTCTGACCGGCCACCGACCGGGTGGCGACTGATTCCAGTCTGGTCAGCGTCAACTTCATGACGATGGACATCAATGTGATGTTGAGTGGATCCGGAGTTCGAGCGGTATTGGCAGAAGGTGCCAGCGTCCGGCAACACGAGACAGAATCACATATCTCTACATCAATCTGTTCTAGGCCTAACATCTGTGTCAGTCAGGTACCCGGTCACCGGTCGGCCTGTCACAAACCGGCCTGCCGTGCATCGAAAGGAGGCGGGAGATGACACTCTCCCGGCCATCCCGGCGCCGCTGGCGCCTCGGGCTCACCACTGTCGCGGTAGTGACCGCCGCGCTGGCGTTCGCCGCACCGGCCAACGCCGAACCAGCGGAAGGCCAAATCCTCTACGCGGGCGGTGAGGACACCGTCGCCGGCTCGTACATCGTCGTCTTCGACGAGGACAAGGTGGACAGAGGGACGGTCGGGCGCACCGCCCGTACCCTCGCCGCGAAGCACGACGGCGCGGTGGCGCGCACCTACTCGACCGCGCTGCGTGGCTTCGAGGCCCGGCTGACCGAGAAGGCCGCCAAGCGCCTCGCCGCCCACCCCGCGGTCGACTACGTCCAGCAGAACCGCACGGTCACCCTCGCCGCGACCCAGACCCCCACCCCGTCCTGGGGCCTGGACCGCATCGACCAGACCGCGCTGCCGCTCGACAACAGCTACACCTACCCGAACTCCGGATCCGGCGTCACCGCGTACATCATCGACACCGGCATCCGGTTCGCCCACAACGACTTCGGCGGGCGGGCCGTGACCGGCTTCGACGCGGTCGACGGCGGCAGCGCCGACGACGGCAACGGGCACGGCACCCACGTCGCCGGCACCGTCGGCGGCACCGCGTACGGAGTGGCCAAGGGCGTCACCCTGGTCGGCGTCCGGGTACTCAACAACAGCGGCAGCGGCACCTACGCGGGGGTCATCGCCGGGTCACCGCCGACCACGCCGCCGGCGAACCGGCGGTCGCCACCATGAGTCTCGGCGGCGGTTTCGACCAAGGGGTCAACGACGCGGTGACCCGCTCCATCGCCGACGGGGTGGTCTATTCGCTCGCCGCCGGCAACAGCAACGCCAACGCGTGCAACTACTCGCCGGCCGCCACCCCCGACGCCATCACCGTCGGTGCCACCACCAGCACCGACGCCCGGGCCAGCTACTCCAACTGGGGTACCTGCCTGGACATCTTCGCCCCGGGCAGCAGCACCACCTCCGCCTGGCACACAGCAACACCGCCACCAACACGATCAGCGGCACCTCGATGGCCGCCCCGCACGTCGCCGGGGCGGCAGTGCTGGCGTTGGCGGCCAACCCCGGCTACACCCCGCTGCAGATCCGCGACCTGCTGGTCGACGACGCCACCAGCAACGCGGTCAGCAACCCGGGCACCGGATCACCGAACAAGCTGCTGTACATCGGCGACTTCGAGCCGCCCACCCAGGACTTCACCCTCGCGGTCACCCCGACCAGCGGTGCGGTCGACCCGGGCGACTCGGTGACCGCGACGGTCAGCACCACCACCACGATCGGGGCCCCGCACACCGTCACCCTCGGTGTCACCGGGCTGCCGAGCGGTGCGACGGCCACCTTCAGCCCGTCGTCGGTCACCTCCGGCGGGTCGGCGACGCTGACCATCGCCACCACCACCGGGATCGCCACCGGCGTCTTCCCGCTGACCGTGGTGGGCACCGGGCCGGAGACGGCCCAGTCGGCGCCGTTCACCCTCATCGTCAACGGCCCGCCGGGCTGTTCGCAGACCAACTCGACCGACGTCGCGATCAATGACAACAGTACGGTGGAGAGCTCGATCACCATCACCGGCTGCTCCGGCAACGCCAGCTCGAGCAGCACCATCGAGGTGAACATCTACCACACCTGGATCGGTGACCTGACCGTGTCGCTGATCGCCCCGGACGGCAGCATCAACGTGCTGCACAGCCGGTCCGGCAGCAGCACCGACAACATTGTCGAGACCTACACCCGGGACCTGTCCGTTGAGGTGGCCAACGGCACCTGGAAGCTGCGGGTGCAGGACTCGGCCAGCCTTGACACCGGCTACCTGGACAGCTGGACGCTGAGCCTGTAGCCGAAACAGTGACGGACCGACCGGGACACGTCCCGGTCGGTCCGCCGCTGTCGCTGGTGCGTCGCTGGTCAGCCGTCGAGTTCGTCGGCGAGGTCCTGCAGGTCCTGCATCAGCTCGGCGAAGTCCGCCGTCTCGGCGGCCGGCGGTGCCTCGATGGTGACCGCCTTGCCGTAGTCGGTGTAGTTCATCGTCATGTCGGACATCGTGCCCATGACGAGCTTCACCCGACGTGGCTGGTACTGCTCGTCGACCCACACGTCGACGGCGACCTCGGTGACCTCGGCGGTGGCGAGCTGCTCCTCGATGCCTTCGCGGATCTCGGCCTCGAACTGCTCCAGGTAGCTGTCCACCGGGGTCACCGACGTGTAGTGCACGGTCGGCACGCCGTCGATGGTCTCCTCGCCGACGACGGTGACCTCCGCACCCTCCAGCAGGGTCCGGACGTTCTGCACCGGGTCCAGGCCTTCGAGCTGCTGAGCGAGGTCCTCCGAGGTCGCACCGAGGGCAGCGAAGTCCATCTTGAACCACTTCTTGCCGTCCATCGATGCCTGTTCGGCCTCGGGGATGCTCACGTAGAACGCGCTGCCGATCACCCGTACGGTGATCTCGCCGTCCTCGGGGTCGACCTGGGTCAGCTCGGCGGCCGGTGAGTCGCCGAAGCTGATGACGCCGCTGACGTCGACCGGTTCCCCACCGCTGGTGCCGGTCATCGTCACCGCCGCCGAGTTGGCGCTGGTGGTAGTCTCCACGGTCTTCTGCAGCGAGCCGGTGGCGTCGCTGGCGAGCTGCGCCAGTACGCCGGACGTCTCGGTGCCGCCTTCGTCCGTTGTGGCTGATGAGCCGCCACACGCGGTGACGGCGAGGACCGCTGCCGAGGCACCCGCGAGCAGCGCGGTCCTTATTGCAGTGTGCACGAAGTGAACTCCCAGTCGGTGTGTGCGTGGTTCTGCCGGGCGAAATCCTAGCCGCCGTGCCGTTGGTCCCTGTCCACCGGGCCTGCTGGGTCAGGCCCGGGAGCGCCGGGGTCCGGTGCTGGGATGCGGTGTCGGATTCGGCGTCGTTGGGGCAGCCACCGGCCGCCCTCAGTTCGCGTGCGAGAACCAGTACACCGAGGTTCCAAAGGCAGTGGCGGCGAACGGACGTCGGATGCTGACCATGGAGCCTCCGCCGGTACGGTGACGAGACCGCCAAAGCCTAGGGCGACGCATCGACGCGCTCCACTTCCACCGTCGGTTGTTCCGCGATCCGCATACCTCGACTGCCGTTGTATGTCCGGCATGAGCGAACAGTC
This sequence comes from Micromonospora sp. ABR4_055, assembly GCF_056160425.1. Lineage (NCBI taxonomy): Bacteria > Bacillati > Actinomycetota > Actinomycetes > Micromonosporales > Micromonosporaceae > Micromonospora > Micromonospora sp. ABR4_055. The sequence goes on along the minus strand of NZ_JBSWXD010000156.1, from coordinate 10,493 downwards.
AGGTAGCTCCCCGAAGAGTGGGCACGCACCGCCCGATGTAGAGAGCCGTGCGTGCCCACTGGGGAGCGAGTCGGTGGTCAGGAGACAGTCGGTGTCAGCTTGATCAACTCCCAGCCACCCTCCGGCACGTCGTCGGTCGGATCGGTCCGCAGGTTCATCGGATTCGCCATGCCGAGGTACAGCGTCGATCCGTCGGCGACCATCGTGCGGACGCCGTAGTTGAGGTAGTTGCCGCCCAGCCCCTGCGTGTCGACCGCCGTGGCCGGCCGCAGATTGGAGCCGAACATCCACAGGTCACCGCCGTACAGCTGCGGATCGATGGTGATCGGGTCAGGCCCGTCGGTCAACGCGGCGGCCGCCTGCGGATAGCCCATCTCGGCTACGGACTGCGGCAGCAGGTCCTTGGCGAGGTAGCTCCAGTCCATCGTGCCGACGAACAGCCGGCCACCGGACACCGCCATCGTCCAGGTGTAGTTGTTGTAGATGTTGCCGAACCCCATGTGGCCGTACCTGGCCCGGTAGCCGGTGAGCGCCCAGCGCCAGGCACCGGCGCCGTCGTTCGCGCTGGCGTCGTACGCCGGCAGCACCGCCTCGCCGTACAGCAGGTCGACCCGCTGCGTCGCGGTGCCGAACCGCTTGCCCCGGAAGATGCTCACCGCCCGCTGCGACCGCTCCAGCGTCGTGCGGGCCGCCAGCTCGTCGACCGGCGGGTACGCCTCGGCCACCATCGCGGTCGACTTCATCGGCACGTGCATCGTGCCCCAGTAAAGGTACCCACGGTACGAGGCCAGCGCGCCGAGCCCGTACGAGCCGGCGATCACCGGATCCGGCTCGTAGGAGGCGGCACTCCAGACCTGCGTCCACCCAGCGGTGTCGTCCGGGGTCAGACCGGGTTCGGCGGCGGCCAGCGGAGGGCTCATCCACACCCCGGCGACGCCGGGGTCGGCCTCATCGGTGACCCCGATCCGGCCGGTCCGCCGACCGTCGGCGGTACGCGCGCCGGCCGACCCGCTGCCGGCGGCCGACCAGGTGCTGACGAAGACCCGGCCGTCGTGCAGCTCCAGGTCGGCGACCTGCGCCGGCAACTGCCCGACCTCGACGAAGTTGAACGGGTCGGTCCGGTCGCCGGCCCAGCGCAGGATGTGCCCGCCGTCGCGGCCGTTGGGTCCGACACCGACCCCGGCGTACAGCACGTCGTCGGCGACCAGGAAGTGGCGGATGTTGCCGTACTGGGTGAAGTTGGCCGAGCCGAGATAGTCGCCGGTCACCGTGTCGAAGGCGAACATGTTCACCGTGGCTCCGAGCGCCGGCCCGGCCAGCAGCACCACGCCCTGGTGCGTACCGCCGGCCCGCAGACCCAGGGTGCGGCGCAGCCGGGACAGATCGTCGGGCGACGCGGAGGTGATGTCGCTGGTCTTCTCGGTCAACGCGCCGGAGGCCAGGTCGTAGACGTACGCCCGGGGCTGCCGGTGGTCACCGACGCTAACCGGCATGATCGGGTTGTCCTTCGCCACCTGGCTCTCGGCGAACTCGCACACGTAGTCGTCGGTCATCCGGGGATTCGGCAGGGAGAGCGTCGCCCCGGTGACGATGCAGTTGACGTTCGACCCGGTGCCGAACCACAGCCGGTTGTCGGCCTGGGCGAGCGACCACACGTACGCCTGGTTGACCTTGGCCTGGCCGGACTCGCACGCCGGGCCGGCCGGGTAGGGCAGGCCGATACCGGCGAAGCATTCGTCCGGGGTGGCCTTGGCGAGCAGTTCAGTGCCGAATGCCGCCTCGCTGGGCGGCAGTAGCGGCTTGCCGGTGGCCGGTGACGGGGCCATGGCCAGTGCGGCGGGCAGAGCTATGAGGACGGCGGCGGACAGCAGGCGCCGTCGTGATGTCTGAGGCCAGCGCATCGATTCCCTTTCGGTCAGTGCGACCCGACCCGGTGCCGAAGGGCGAGGCCCGGGGTGGACGCTGCGCTGACAGTAAGCTAGATCGATTACCGGTCCATGTCCGACCTCCGGAAAGGTCCGTCGTGGCAGCCGCCGAGCTGTACCCCGGCCGGCCAGCGACGGCGTCGCCGGCCGGGGTACAGCTCAGGTTGGTTCCCGAAGGCTCAGCCGCAGGCCGCGCCGTCAAGGGTGAACCCGCTGGGTGAGGAGCTGTTGCCGGTGTGGGTGGCCTGGAAGCCGATGCTGACCGAGCCTCCCGGTGGGATGACCGGGTGTCTGGTGGGGTGTCCGGCGGGGTGTCCGAGCCGCCTCGTGTCGCGCTGTCGGGTCTGGCGGGGCTTTGGGTGCCCTTCGGAATGCGCGGGTGAAACTCGTATATTTCCTATGGTGGCCCGGTCTGTCATGCGATTCGCGCATCGCTTTATGCTGCAAGAAGAGCCATTGAGGCATGGCTATGTGAAGCCGTATGGTCATGTCACCTGGCAGGACTAACGGATGGTGGTGGTCTCAATGCGGAAGCTGCTCGGCTTCGTCGCGGCACTGGCAATCGGTGTTTCCGCGACATTGTTCTTCGCGCCGTCGGCGCAGGCGACGACGGCAACATTTACCCAGACAAGTTCCTGGTCGACCGGTTATGTCGCCGAGGTTGTCGTCACGAACGACTTCACTGTGCCGATCACCGGCTGGGAGTTGGCCTTCACGCTGCCGGCGGGGTCGACCGTCTCCAACGTATGGAATGCGCAGATCGCGACCAGTACGCCGCACTACACCCTGATCAACACAAGCTGGAACGGATCGCTCGCGCCGGGACAGTCCGTCGCCGTCGGGTTCGTGGTGACCGGCACCGGCCTGCCGACGATCCTCTGGCCGCTGTAGATTCCGCACTCCGGCGTCGGAGCGCCCGCGACGCTTCCGGTCGCTACCGGCCCGACCGGTCACCCGGTCGGGCCGGTGTGATCTCGCCCATCTTCCGCCCCCGTGGGCGCCGGAAGATCTGCCCGGGGGATTGCGTACGCCGGTCAAGTGGTTACGGTCGGCTGACCGTACCGGTGGAAAAGCGGCGAGGTGACCTTGTCTGAGGTAGAACGGAATCGGCCAACCGTGGCGCGACGCGCCCGCCGTACCGTGGATGTGGCACGTTTCGCGAGGTGGCTGGCGGGTCCGGCCGGCACCGGGTTCATCGGCGTCTTGTTCACCGTCGGCACCGCCGCGTTCAGCGCAGCCGGCGGGATCGTCCCGGACCTGGCCGCCGAGGGCTGGTCGCAGGGGCGGGACCGAGTCTGGTGGCTGGTCGTCTTCCTCAGCGTGGCGGTGGCTGCGGTCGCCGCCGGTGCGACGCTGTGGTGGTGGCGCAACCGGCTGCGGGAAACCCGGGGCATCGCGTACGTCGTCAACGAGACGGCCGCCGAGTGGACCCCGGAGCAGAAGGAAGGCTTCCTGAGCGACGTACGGGACCAGTTCGCGGTGTTCCGACCGGTGCCGCCGCTGCGCAGCTTCGATCGGACGGCGGTGTGGCCGCACGGTGAGGAGGCGACCCGCTGGGGGCGTGACATGGACGCCGTGGTCCGGCACTTCCAGGTCGCCAACCACGACCCGGACGGCCGGGACGCCGCGTTGGACCGGTCGCTGTTCGTGTGGGCACCATGGCCGGTGGCGGTCGCGTTCGGACAGCGGACGACGGCGCTCAGCCGGGGCCGGGCGGTGCGGGTCCGCCAGCGGGACAGCTTCGGCCGGCAGGGGCCGGTGCGGGCACGACCGCTGCAGGACGACGGACATTCGTTCCAGCAGCAGATCGAGCGTCCCGGCGACGGGCTGTTCGGCGAGTTGAACGTGCGACGTCACCAGGTGCGGCTGCAGATCAGCCGCAACGGTCAGCCGGACCCGGTAGCCGGGCAGGAGCCGGTGCCCGATATCGCGCCGGGGACCGCGTTGGAACCGGTGCCGGAGGTGCTGCTGCTGGTGCTGCGGACCAACCACAACCGGTTCGGGCTGCTGCCGAGCCTGCCGGTGGACGTCACCGAACGGGCCGCCCACGACGACGCGGCGGCGGGCAGCCGCGAACCGGTCGTCTTCGAGCTGCACGACGCGGTCGGGCTGGGACTGCCGGCGACGATGTCGACGGAGCTACGGGAGTGGCGTTACCTGCCGCCGCCCGGCGAGACCCAGCACCGGTGGGCGGACTATCCGGCGATCGTCGCGGCGGCGGCCCAGTGGGTGGCGGATCAGGCCGCCGCCGCTCCGGAGGCGATCGTCCTGCTCGGCGCGCAGCTGCCGCAGGAGATCTCGGTCGGGCTCGGCATCTGGTCGGCCCGGCAGTACCGCTGGCCGCGGCATGTGTGGCCGATCTACTTCCAGCTCGGTGCGCAGTTCACGATCCCGCAGCTCGATCTGGGTCGCCCCACCTGACACCGGGTCCCGGCCACCGCCGCACGCTCGACGACCGGTTCGACGGCGGGTTCCGACCGGACCGGGCCGTCCCCACCACCGACGACGCGCTGCGTCCCCCGTCCGGGCTGTTCCTGCTCGCGACGCTGAAGGACCGCCCCGTCGGCTGCGTCGCCGTCACCAGGGTCGACGACACGTCAGCGGAAATCCGCCGGCTCTGGGTGTCGTCCGAGCTGCGCGGGCTGGGGATCGGACGGCGGCTGCTCGCCGCGGCCGAAGAGGCTGCGGCGTCGCTCGGGGCGGGCGTCGTACGACTGGACACCAACCGGACCCTCACCGAGGCGATCGGCCTGTACCGGGCTGCCGGATACGACGAGGCCGCCCCGTTCAACGACCAGCCGTACGCGCACCACTGGTTCGTCAAGTCGCTGACCGGCGAGCCGCTGCGCGGCGGCGGCGCCGGCGCCCCACCGGGTCGGGTCGGGTTCGTCGGCCTGGGCATCATGGGGCTGCCCATGGCCCGTCGGCTCGCCCGCAGCGGCGTCGGGCTGACCGTGTGGAGCCGTACCCCGAAGTCCGACGACGAACTCAAGGCGGCCGGCGCCCGTACCGCCGCGAACGTCCCGGAGGTGTTCGCGCAGTGCGACACGGTCATCGTGATGCTGCGTAACGCGGACGCCGTCGACCAGGTCCTCCGTGACGTCCCCGGCGGACTCGCCCACCTCGTCGCCGGACGCACGATCGTCAACATGGGAACACTTCCCCCCGAGTACTCCAAGGCGCTGGCCGACGAGGTCGAAAGCGCTGGCGGACACTACGTCGAAGCCCCGGTCTCCGGCTCCCGCCGCCCGGCGGAGGACGGCAAACTGGTCGCGATGGTGGCGGGCCGCCCCGACGTCGTCCGGCGCACCGTCGCGCTGCTCGACCCGCTGTGCGCGCAGATCACCACCTGCGGGCCGGTGCCGTCCGGGATCACGATGAAGCTCGCCGCCAACGTGTTCCTGATCGCCCTCGTGGCCGGCCTCGCCGAGGCGTTCCACTTCGCCGACCGGCACGGTCTCGACCGGGACCTGCTACGCGGCGTCCTCGACGCGGGTCAGATGTCCTCGGCGATCTCCCGGGTCAAGACCGCGAAGCTGGTCGCCGACGACCTCTCCGCGCAGGCGGCCATCGCCGATGTGCAGATGAACGCCGAGCTCATTGTGGACGCGGCCGCCGCAGTGGGGGCAGGCGTCCCGCTCAGCGAGCTGTGCCTGGCGCTCTACGCCGACGCGGTCAGCCGCGGCGATGGGGACCTCGACATGGTCGGCGTCATCCGTACCATCGCCGGCGGACAGCAGGGTCACTGTCGGTGAGAGTATGGCCACGTGTGCGCCGCACTTGCGGGTTACGTCCGTCATCCGTGGCGGCGCCGCCAGTCACTCTCCTCCCGTTCCAGGGCCTGCTGCTCGGCGAGCCGGTGTTCGCGCAGGTGGTGCCGCCAGACCCCGGACCGCCGGCTGTCGGCGGCGACCCCGGTGACGGTGATTACGGTGAGAAGCAGCAGCGCCGCGAACGCCGGGATCCGGTCGACCACCGGCAGCAGCGCGGCGAGCAGCAGGGCGGGTACGGCCAGGCTGGCGGTGACGCTACGGACGGTCCGTAACTGGAAGGCCGACAACGCCACCAGGTAGAGCAGGACCCCGCCGTACAGCGCACGCAGGTGGATCGACTCGAGCGGGGCGTCATCACCGGTCGACGACGCCCCGGCCAGGAAGGCCAACGTCTGCTTCAACCCGAGGGAGAGCAGGATGATGCCGAACAGCATGGGCAGATGCAGCAGGGTGTAGGCGTCGCGGGCGAGCCGGTCGCGGCGTACCCCGTGAGTGTGGTGCAGCACCTGCTCGGCGGCGTACGACCGGGCGTCGAAGTACGCCCACCACATGGCGCAGATCAGGGCGATGCCGAGCAGCGTCGCGGTGATCACCGGGACGGTGCCCGGCGCCCCGATCGAGGCGCCGGAGCCGAGCCCGAGCGACAGCAGAGCCTCACCGAACCCGATGAGGATGAACTGCGCATGCCGCTCAGTCCAGTGCCCGGCGGAGACCACGGCGAACGGTTCGAGGCGGACGGTGGTCAGGTACGCGACGCCGACGCCGAGGGTCCAGAGCAGAAGGAGCGTGACGACGCCCTCGCTGGGCCACCCCAGGAGCGGTACCGCCGCGGCGACGAACAGCAACGCGGTGCTGGTGGCCAGCACCGGTGTGTCCCTCCACCAGGTGCCCAGTAGTTCGGGGTGCGTCCTCGCGGCGACGCGTAGCGCTGCGGCTTCCAGCAACCAGATCAGCAGGTAGCAGGTGGGGAAGATGAACTCGCCGGGAATGACCTGCGGGACGCCGGGCTGTGCCTGCGGCGGTTCGTCGCCGAGGCCGGGTAGCGTCGCCACGGAGATGAAGACGATCGCCATGATGGTGAAGCCGTGGATCGGCATGATTCCCCAGTCGGCCCGGAGATTGTTCCCCAGCAGGGCGAACCGGGACCAGACCAGCCAGAGCACCGACAGGAGCAGAAAGATCGCCACCAGTCCGAACGGCTTCAGATCCTCGACCGAGGCAGTGGTCACGTGGATGAAGGCGAACACGAAGACCAGGTCGTAGAACAACTCGAGGCGAGAGACTTTCATGCCTGGCGCGGCGGGCATGACCGAAAATGTCGGTTTCGTGGCTTCCACGACCGACAGTATGCGACGGAGGCTGGGGCTTCCGAGCCCGGAACGTTTGCTGCGCGAAGTCGAGGGAACCGCCGTCGTCGTCAGGATCGGGGGCGGAGACCGTCCAGGGACATCAGCGCGGTCGCGGCGGTGCTCGGGTGCCGGCCGCTCGCGGTCGCCACCGCGACGTTCCAGCATGGCGGGTCGGTGATCGGCGCGAAGCGCGCGGCGGTCCGCTTGGTGGTGAAAAACTGCGGTACGACGGCGACGCCCAGCCCGTGGCTGACCAGGTCGAGCAGCCAGTGCACGTCGTTGACCTCGAAGGCGACCCGGCGATCGACACCGGCGACGGCCATCGCCTGGTCGACGACGTCCCGGCTTATCCAGCCCGGGGAGAAGTCGACGAAGGTCTCACCGGCAAGCTCGCCCAGGTCGACCTCGGCACGTTCGCGCAGCGGATGGTCCGGCCCGCAGGCCAGCACCATCGGCTCGGTGCGGATCGGGGCCAGTGTCACACCGGTCGGCGAGCTGGCCGGCATCGACACGAAGGCGAGATCGAGGTCGCCGGTGCGGACCCGCTCGACCAGGTCCGCCGAACCGCCCTGCCGGAGCCGGATCTCGACGCCAGGATGGGCGGCGTGGAACCGGGCCAGCACCGCCGGCAGGTCGACCGCGCCCAGACACTGCAGGGTGCCGACCGCCAGCCGGCCGCGCAGCAGCCCTCGAACCGCGGCCACCGCGTCCTTGGCGGCGGCGACGTTGGACAGGGCATGTCGGGCCTCGGAGAGCAGCGCCCGCCCCTCGTTGGTCAGCTCGACGCTTCGGGTGTTGCGGACGAACAGGCTGGCCCCCAGCTCCCGTTCCAGCGAGCGGATGGACGCCGACAGGCCGGACTGCGCGACGTGCATCCGCTCGGCGGCCCGGGTGAAGTGCCGCTCCTCGGCGACCGCCACGAAGTACTCGAGCTGACGCAGCTCCACGATTCATCACCAAAACTGATCGCCGGGATCGGATCCTTCTGTTGGACAGCTTAACCGCAGGGTAAGAGGGTGGAACCCGGGCGCGTGGGGTACGACAACCGCGCCCACGGACCATCCCGTAGAGGAGACTTCATGCACACCCGTCACATCGGTGACGTCGCCGTCGGGGCGATCGGCCTCGGCGGCATGCCGATGTCCATCGAGGGCCGGCCCGACGAGCAGAGGTCGATCGCCACGATCCACGCCGCGCTGGACGCCGGTGTCACCCTGATCGACACCGCCGACGCCTATCACCTGTACGCCGACGACGTCGGCCACAACGAGTCGTTGATCGCCCACGCCGTGGCGACCTTCGGCGGTGACACGTCCGACGTGCTGATCGCCACCAAGGGCGGCCACCTGCGACCCGGCGACGGCTCGTGGACCAAGAACGGCTCGCCCGACTACCTGAAGAGCGCCTGCGAGGCGTCGCTGAAACGGCTCGGCGTCGAGGCGATCGGCCTCTACCAGTTCCACCGGCCCGACCCCACCGTGCCGTACGCGGACTCGATGGGCGCCATCCGGGACCTGCTCGACGCCGGGAAGATCCGGCTCGCCGGCATCTCCAACGCCGACCCGGAGCAGATCCGGCTCGCCAACGACATCCTCGGCGGCCGGCTGGTCAGCGTACAGAATCAGTTCTCCCCGGCCTTCCGTTCCAGCGAGCCGGAGCTGACGCTCTGCGCCGAGCTGGGCATCGCCTTCCTGCCTTGGAGCCCGCTCGGCGGCATCGCCAGCGCCGCCGACCTGGGGTCGCGGTTCGCGGCGTTCGCTGAGGTCGCGCAGGAGTACGGGGTGAGTCCGCAGCAGGTCTGCCTGGCCTGGCTGCTGGCGAAGGCGCCGGTCGTGGTCCCGATCCCCGGAGCGTCGCGCCCGGAGACGATCCGTGACTCGGCCGCCGCCGCCGACCTCGAACTGTCGGCCGGACACCTGGCCCGCCTCGACCAACCCGCCTGACCGACCAGCCCGCCCGCACCATGCGCAAGATCAAGTGAAGGGCAGATACCTGACAACCGCCGGTTAAGGTGTCTGGCCTTCACTTGATCTTGTCTCGACCCCCGCCCCCGACGACGATCCTGGCTTGTCGAAGGTGGACCGGCTGGCCTACGTTGGTGGGTTCGCCGGGCAGAGGGGAGTGCGTGATGCCGAGCAGGTGGCAGTTCGTGGTGCCGGGGGTCGACACGGCCGGGGTGCGGCTCGAACACGTCCACGCGGTGGTTTCCCGCTGGTTCGATGTGGACGAGGCGGCGCACCGGTCGCATGCGAAGGCGTACAGCGTCAGCCTGCCGGTGGCGCATCCGGCCGGCACCCTGGTCGAGGTCGGCCTGCTCGACGACGCCCTGGTCGACAAGCTGCGGGCCGGGGCGGCGACGGGGGCGGTGATCCGGATCGGTGGTTAGCTCGGCGCGTTGGTCACCGGCGCACGGCAGGTGGCCGGGGTGTCGTGGCTGGAGCTGGGCCGGCCGTCCGGCAACGCGTCGTGGTCGCTGCGGTTCCTGACCCCGACGACGTTCCGGCGCGGCAACGGGTTCACGCCGTGGCCGGACCCATGGTCGGTGGTGGCCGGGCTGCGGGCGGTGTGGCGGGCGAGCGCGCCGGCCGGGCTGCCGGAGCTGGTGCTGCCGCTCCCGGGTGTCGGTGGGCCGGGCATCGGCGGGCCGGGGGAGCGGCCGGACCGGGACGCGCTGTGGGTGAGCGACATCGACGGCACCAGCGACGTGGTCAAGGTCAACGGGCGTACGGTGTCGGGCTTCCTCGGCCGGATCCGCTACGTCTGCGACGGGCCGGCGAGCCTGGTCGGAGCGGTGGACCGGTTGCTGCGGCTGGCCCCGTACAGCGGGGTCGGCGCGCAGCGCGGCCGGGACTTCGGCCTGGCCTGCCTGGAGCCCCGACCCGGTGGTGGCGTCAGGTTTTCCGCCTGCGATCGGCGTACGAACGCAGCGCCCGCAGTAGGTCGATCTTGCGGAAGCCGGGCCAGTAGACATCGCAGAAGTGCAGCTCGGAGTGGGCCGCCTGCCACAGCAGGAAGCCGGACACCCGGCGTTCCCCGCTGGTGCGGATGACGAGATCCGGGTCCGGTTGCCCGCTGGTGTACAGGTGGGCGGCGATCTGGTCGGCGGTCAGCCGCTGCGCGATGTCGTCGAGGGTCGCACCGCGCCGTGCCTGGTCTTCCAACAGCGACCGTACGGCATTGACGATCTCCTCTCGGCCGTCGTAGCCGATGGCCACGGTCAAGTGGTGGCTGGTCTCCCGCTGCCGGGTCGCCTCCTCGGCGAGCTTCAGCGCGTGCCGGGTCGAGTCGGGCAGCACCTCCAACCGGCCGGCCAGGTGCAGCTGCCAGATGTTGTCGTTGGGGGGGAGGCGACACACAAAAAAAAGACGAAGAACCACCCCCCAACTGGCTCAACCCCCCTCAGGCCCCTTTCCGCGCCTTCCCGCCACAACAAAAAAAACACCTGA
>NZ_JBSWXD010000155.1:0-16346 GCF_056160425.1 Micromonospora sp. ABR4_055 | reverse complement strand
ATAAACAATCCCCCCCACAAAAAACCCCTTTGCGCAAACCGCCCGTTGGGACGACTGGCCGTCCGGGGCCGACCTGCGCGGGCCCGACCGGGATCGATCAGGGGCGACCTTCGACGGTCAGTAGCGGTCGACCGCGGGACCGGTCGGGGTGTTGTCGTCGAAGGCACCTGCGGTGGACTCCCACGCCGCGGCGTACGAGCCGTCGTCGTAGATCTTCTCCAGGGTGTCGTTGATGAAGTCGCGGAACGCGTCGTCGCCCTTCTTCACCCCGATGCCGTACGGCTCCTCGGTGAACTGCTCACCGGCCAGCTTGAAGTCGCCCTCGTTGTCGGCGATGAAGCCGAGCAGGATCACGTTGTCCGTGGTGACCGCGTCGACCTGACCGCCGCGCAGCGCGTCCACACACTTCTCGTAGACGTCGAAGAGCACCAGCTGCTCGCCGACATCCGCCAGGTACTCCTGGATGTTCTCCGCCGGCGTCGAACCCTGCACCGAGCAGATCTTCTTGTCCCCGGCCTCGAACGACTCCGGCCCGGTGATCGACTCGTCGTCGGCGCGGACCATGATGTGCTGGCCGGCGACGTAGTACGGGCCGGCGAAGTCGATCCGCTCCTTGCGGGTGGGGTTGATCGTGTAAGTGGCAACCACGATGTCGACCCGGTCCTGCTCCAGCAGCTCCTCGCGGACCGCGGACGGCGCCTCGACGTACTCGATGTCGTCGGCGGCGATGCCCAGCTCGGCCGCGATCAGCTTGGCGATCTCGACGTCGAAGCCGGCCGGCTCACCGTCGAGGCCCAGCTTACCGAAGCCGGGCTGGTCGAACTTGGTGCCGACGGTCATGGTGCCGGCCTCGCTCAGCTCGGCCATCGTGGTACCGGCCTCGAAGCTCGGCGTCGCCACGTCGGGGTTCTCACTGCCGGAGCCGTCCCCGCCGCTGTCGCCGCAGGCCGCCATGGACACCGCCAACGCGGCAGTTGCGGCTACCGCCGCCATACGTGACATACGCATTGCTCAGTTTTCTCCTTCACGATGGGAAGCCCGCCGGGTCGCGGCCGACTCCACGTTGGATGAAACTCGTCCTCGAGCGGGATGTCAGTGGGTGAGGATCTTGGACAGGAAGTCCTTCGCCCGGTCGCTGCGCGGGTTGGTGAAGAACTCGGTGGGCGGGGCGTCCTCGACCAGCTGCCCGTCGGCCATGAAGATGACCCGGTTCGCGGCGTGCCGGGCGAAGCCCATCTCATGGGTGACGACGACCATCGTCATCCCCTCGGCTGCCAGCGAGGTCATCACGTCCAGCACCTCGCCGACCATTTCCGGGTCGAGCGCGCTGGTCGGCTCGTCGAACAGCATCGCCTTGGGCTGCATCGCCAACGCCCGGGCGATCGCCGCCCGCTGCTGCTGACCGCCGGAGAGCTGGGCCGGGAACTTGTCCGCCTGGTTGGCGATGCCAACCCGGTCGAGCAGTTGCAGTGCCCGCTCGCGGACCACCGACGCCTTCTCCCGGCGTACCTTAATCGGGCCGAGCGTGACGTTGTCCAGGATCGTCCGGTGCGCGAACAGGTTGAACGACTGGAACACCATGCCGACCTCGCTGCGCAGCCGGGCCAGGGCCCGGCCCTCCGCCGGCAGTGGTCGGCCGTCGAACAGGATGGTCCCGGAGCTGATCGGCTCCAGACGGTTGATCGCGCGGCACAGAGTGGACTTGCCGGAGCCGGACGGCCCGATCACCACCACCACTTCACCACGGTCGACCGAGAGGTCGACGTCCTGGAGCACGTGCAGTGGACCGAACCACTTGTTGACTCCGCTGAGCACGATCAGCGGCTCACTGGTTGTCACCGTCATGCACCGTCCCTGTCCATGCACCGTCCTAGTCGTCACGATCGGTCGAGGTCACCTCACGTGGTCCCGCCACTTTAGGCGGCGTGATGTGTCGGAAGGCAACTCAAATGGTCACGGAGCGGTAACACAGCCCACGTGCCGGCTGCTGTCCGGGCAACATGATCGTATGGCGATTGCACCGTTCTGCACCACGCTGTGGAACTGGTCCGTCGACGGACCGCTCGCCCCAGGTCAGATCCGAGCCACCCTCGCGGCCATCATCGGTCGTCCGGTGGTGTCGCTGGGTGGGGCTTCGGCGGAGCGGTTCCCCGACGGCGTGGTGCTCTGCGACGTCTGGGACGGGGCCGGGGACTTCCCGGTGAACGTCGACTGCTACGCCGCACCGGTCGACCCGCCGGAGCACCGGGTCCTCGCCGCGTTCGCCCGCCGGACCGGACGTCGCTGCGTACTCGCCGACGACACGCTGGACGCGACCCGCCACCTGCTGGTGTCCCCGGACGGCACGGTCCGTCCGGTGCACCTGGACATCGAACCGACCAGCGTCGGTGACCGCCGCACCAACCTGCGGCTGTGCAGCCTGACCGACCCCGGCTGCCGGGCCGGGTTGTTCTGCGGCGGCTCGCGGTGGGGGCCCGACTCGGTGGCTCCGACACTCGCCGCGTGATCCCGGCGGCGGGCGGCCGGCTACGCTGTCTGATGTCATGACTACCAGCGCAGCACACGCCCGCCACCCACGTACCTACCAGGTGCGCACCTACGGCTGCCAGATGAACGTGCACGACTCCGAACGGATCTCCGGCCTGCTGGAATCGGCCGGCTACGTCCGGGCGGGGGAGTCCGACGATCCGGACGTCGTCGTCTTCAACACCTGCGCGGTGCGGGAGAACGCCGACAACCGGCTGTACGGCAACCTCGGTCACCTGCGACCGGTCAAGGAGAAGCGGCCGCAGATGCAGATCGCGGTCGGCGGCTGCCTGGCGCAGAAGGACCGGGGCGAGATCGTCCGCCGGGCCCCCTGGGTCGACGTCGTCTTCGGCACGCACAACATCGGTGCGCTGCCGACCCTGCTGGACCGGGCCCGGCACAACTCCGCCGCCGAGGTGGAGATCCTCGAGTCGCTGGAGGTCTTCCCCTCCACCCTGCCGACCCGGCGGGAGTCGACCTACGCCGGCTGGGTGTCGATCTCCGTCGGCTGCAACAACACCTGCACCTTCTGCATCGTGCCGTCGCTGCGCGGCCGGGAGAAGGACCGTCGGCCCGGCGACGTCCTCGCCGAGGTACGGGCCCTGGTCGACGAGGGTGTGCTGGAGGTCACCCTGCTCGGCCAGAACGTCAACTCCTACGGTGTCGAGTTCGGTGACCGGTTCGCGTTCGGCAAACTGCTGCGCGCCTGCGGCGGGATCGACGGGCTGGAACGGGTCCGGTTCACCAGCCCGCACCCGAAGGACTTCACCGACGACGTGATCGCCGCGATGGCCGAGACCGACAACGTCTGCCACTCGCTGCACATGCCGCTGCAGTCCGGTTCGGACGCCGTACTGCGGGCGATGCGCCGCTCCTACCGCGCCGACCGCTACCTCGGCATCATCGACAAGGTGCGGGCGGCGATGCCGGACGCGGCGATCACCACCGACATCATCGTCGGTTTCCCCGGTGAGACCGACGCCGACTTCGAACGCACCCTCGACGTGGTACGGGCCGCCCGGTTCTCCTCGGCGTTCACCTTCCAGTACTCGAAACGCCCCGGCACCCCGGCCGCCGAGATGCCCGGCCAGTTGCCGAAGCCGGTGGTGCAGGAGCGCTACGACCGGCTGATCGCCTGTCTGGAGGAGATCACCTGGGCGGAGAACCGTCGGCTGCTCGGCCGGACGGTCGAGGTGCTGGTCGCGGTCGGCGAGGGCCGCAAGGACGGGCGGACCGGGCGGCTGTCCGGCCGGGCCCGGGACGGCCGGCTGGTGCACTTCGACGCCGGCCCGCTCGCCGGGCGCATCCGTCCCGGTGACCTCGTCGAGGTGGTCGTCAGCTACGCGGCTCCGCACCATCTCAACGCCGACGGCGAGCCGGTCGCCCACCGCCGGACCCGGGCCGGCGACGCCTACGAGGCAGGGCGGACACCGCGTACCGGCGGGGTGCTGCTGGGGCTGCCGACGGTGGGTGCACCACCTCCGGCGACACTGGCCACCTCGGCCTGCGACCGCTGAACCCTGTCAGCCGCGTCTGACCCGGGTGCCGTCAGCTGCTGATCCGGCACCGCGCCGTCTCCCGGCCGCACCACGCGGCCGGGAGACGGACGTCATCGGGTCAGAGGCCGATCTTGCCGGCGCCGGCGCCGTTCGTGACGACGGACTTCACCTGGCTGGCGGTGGTCAACGAGTAGGAGTACGGGATGCTCGCGACCCCGCCGGCGGTTTCCGGGGTGCCGGAGTTCACGAAGTGGTTGTTGCGGGCGACGAGGGTGCCCGGGTCCGACGCGGCGTAGCCGACGTGCGTCGGGTCGTCGACGTTCTCGAAGTAGTTGCCTTCGACGAGAACGCCGGCGTCCATGGTGGAGGCGACACCGTAGTCGTTGTCGTAGTAGTAGTTGTTGAACACGTGTACCGGGTTGCCGAACCGGACCCGCGGATGCCGGGAACCGGAGCCGTCGAACCAGTTGTGGTGGTAGGTGACCCGCAGGTGACCGCGGTCCTGGCTGGCGTTGTTGTCCGAGTGGCCGAGCAGCATCGACTTGCTGTGGTTGAAGACGCGGTTCCACGACACCGTGATGTAGTCGGAACCGCGCTTGATGTCCACGGCTCCGTCGTACCCGTTGGTGAAGCTGTTGTGGTCGACCCAGACGTTGGTGGACTCGGTCTGGACGTTGATGGCGTCGTCATTCCAGTTGCGGAAGTTGATGTTGCGGATGATCACGTTTCGCTGGTTGCTGATGTTGAATCCGCAGCCGGAGATCGTGGCTGAGGAGCCGACGCCGACGATCGTCTTGTTGCTACCGACGTTCAGCATGCCGGAGCAGGAGATGGTCCCGGACACCCGGATGACGGCGGAGCCGGATCCGCTGATCGCCGAGGACAGCGCCGAGGAACTGGTGACGGTGGTCGGGGAAGCGTTGCCGCCACCGGTGGTGCCGCCGTTCTGGGTGGCCCAGCCGACCAGGCCGGTCGGCGTCTGGCCGGGTGGCGGTGTGGTCGGGTTGGGCGGTGGTGTGGTCGGGTTGGGTGGCGGTGTGGTCGGGTTGGTGCCACCGGTGCAGGCCACGCCGTTCAGGCTGAAACTGCTCGGTGCCGGGTTGGACGAGTTGTTCCACGACCCGTTGAAGCCGAACGAGACGCTCGCGTTCGAACTGAGGTTGCCGTTGTAGCTCACATTGCGAGCGGTGACGGAGCTCCCGCTCTGTGAGATGTCGGCGTTCCACGCCTGAACGACCTCTTGGCCGGCGCCAAAGGTCCACTGCAGGGACCAGGACGACATCGCGTCGCCGAGGTTGGTGAGGACGACGTTGCCGGTGAAACCGCCCGGCCACTGGGAGGCGACCGAGTAGTCGACTCGGCAGCCGGTAGCGGCGTGGGCGGTGCTTGCGCTGACGACCGTGGCACCGGTGAGGGCGACGGCAGCGACCGCAGTGGTGGCCAGCGCCGTGCGGCGCCGTGCTGCGTGCATTGAGATCTCCTTACGGCATGGCGGGGTGCGTCGCCGGTGGGAGAGCCAGCCCGGTTGGCTCGCAGGTGCGGGTGCTGGCGGTGCACCACGCCGTGGGTATTACAGGACGGATCCCGCTGGACAGGCGGGGAAGCGCTTTCCTTAGCGAAACATAGAAGTATCGCGATGTCAAAGGGGTGTGTCATGAGTAGGCGGTAGGGCGACTGGCCTCCGCAGGGGCCGGCTACCCGGAGAGCGGGGTCGCCGGCTGCCCGTCAAGATCACCAGCGGCATCGGCCGCCGGCCGCTGATGTTCCTGGCGGCCGGCGGCTCCCGGGGGCATCCGCCGTCGAGTTCGCGGTCGGATCCCGCCGGTGTCTTGTGTCTTGTCAGTGCTCTTCGGTCGGCTGCCCGGTTGGCGCTACTTGGCCTGCTCCGCGAGTGCCAGGAACTGCCGCTTGCCGGCAAGTGCCTTCTCCGCCTCGCGGATCCGCTTGGCGTCACCGGCCGCCCGCGCCCGCTCCAGCCGCTGCTCGGCCTCGGCGACCTGCTCGCGCATCTGAGTCAACAGGGGATTGGCCGACGGCTCGGTACGCCGCCACGCCGAGTCCATCGTTTCCCGTACCCGGTCCTCGACTGCTCGCAGTCGACGGTCCAGCCCCGACGTCGACTCGCGTGGCACCCGGCCGATGTCATGCCACTGGCCCTGCACCTCACGCAGCTTCGCCTGCGCGGTACGCGGATCCGCGTCGATGTCGACGGCCTCCAGTTCGGTCAGCAGCGCCTGCTTGCGCTCCAGATTGGCGCGCTGCTCGGCGTCGCGGGCCGAGAAGACCTCGCTGCGGCGGGTGAAGAAGGTGTCCTGGGCCGAACGGAACCGTTCCCACAGCTTCTGCTCCGCCTCCTTCGAGGCGCGTGGGGCGGACTTCCACTCGGCCATCAGCTCCTTGAGCCGGCTCGCGGTGCTGGCCCAGTCGGTCGACTCGGCCAGCGTCTCGGCCTCGGCGACCAGCTCGTTTTTCGCCGACTGGGCCTGCTTGCGCTGCGCGTCGAGGGTGGCGAAGTGCGCGCCCCGCCGACGGGTGAACCCGTCCCGGGCGGCGGCGAACCGCTTCCACAGCTCCCCGTCGGTCTTCTTGTCGACGCCGCGGATCGTCTTCCACTCGTCGAGAATCTCCCGGAACCGGTCACCGGCACTCTTCCACCCGGTCGACTCGGCCGCGAGCTGTTCGGCCTCGACCACCAGCTCGGTCTTGCGGGCCAGGGCGGCGGCACGGGCGGCGTCCCGGGCCGCTCTGGCCTGCGCTGCCTTGTCCTCGGCAAGGGTCGCCAGCTTGTCCAGCCGGTCGGCCAGCGAATCGAGGTCGCCGACCACATGGGCCTCGGCCAGTGATCCGCGCAGTCGTCGGATCGTGCTGAGCGAATGCGTCGCGTCGGCGGCACCGGACTGTAACCGGGCCTCCGTCAAGTCGACCTCGGTCACCAGGTCGGCGAACCGGCGGGCGAAGTGCGCCAGGCCTTCCTCCGGCGCTCCAGCCTGCCAGGATCCGACCGCGCGCTCCCCTTCGGCAGTCTTGACGTAGACCGTGCCGTCCGCATCAACCCGTCCGAAGGAAGTCCAGTCGCTCATGTGCCCATCCTCGTTCTCCCGGCGTCGCAGGATCGAGATGTCCCGATGGACGCCGCCACGGCGCAGTTAGGTTGCGGGTAAGTTTCCCCCGCGCATTGTCACAGGTCCAACCCTGCCTGCGTCGAGCGCCTGTCGCCGACCGTGACCATACGGTGTCCTTGTCGGTGGTTGGCCCACGAGTCGGTGCCAAAGGGGCCAAATTCCGACACTCAAGGTGACCGGTTGGCTGCGTGGAGCGACAGGACTGCGGGCTACCGTGGACGCCGTGCCCCCGCTGCGCGTCGCCTTCTGCCCACACCCGCCGGTGATCGTTCCCGAACTGGCCGGTGGGGCCGCCGCCGAGCTCGACGAGCTGCGGTGCGCCGCCACCGCCGCCGTCCGGTCACTGGTCGACTGCCCCGCCGAGCGAATCGTGGTCATCGGAACCGACGATCCGTCGATGGTTCCCGATCCGTCCACCGAACCCGATCCGTCGATCGTTCCCGATCCGATGGAGCGGATCTGGCGGCCACCGCTGTCCGCCAGCTTCCGACCCTGGGGGGCGGCGGTCGAGGTACCCCTGGGCACGTCCCTGAACCCGGCGGCCGCCGTCGTCGACGCCGTACCCGCCCCCGACGCCACGTCGACCGGTGCCGGCCGCCGCTTGCCGCTGAGCCTGACCGTCGCGGCGTGGTTGCTCGCCCGCGCCGACGTCGACCCCGCCCGTACGGCGGTCGAGATGGTCGCGGTCCCCGCCGGTTCGCCACCCGAACAGTGCCTACGGCGCGGGCGGCTGCTCGCCGGGTCCGCAGCGGCGGGACCCCGGACCGCCGACCGACCGTGGGCGGCCCTGGTGATGGGGGACGGCTCCGCCTGCCGGGGCCTCGCCTCACCCGGCTACCAGGACGACCGGGCGGAACCCTTCGACGACGAGGTCGCCGCCGCCCTCGCTACCGCCGACCACCGGATACTCGCCCGTCTGGACCCGGCTCTGGCCGGCGCACTGCGGGTCGCCGGCCGGGCCGCCTGGCAGGTGGCCGCCAGCGCGGCGACTGCTGGTGCCGGTGCGGCGTCCGCTGACGCTGATGCCGCCGGTGCGGCGGCCGGCGACGTGACCGACTGGACCGGCCGGCTCACCTACTACGCCGCACCGTACGGCGTCGCGTACTTTGTCGCCTCGTGGCACCGGAACTGACCAACGGCCGCGGCACCGGGCCGCGCCGACCCGCGTCGATCCGCCCGGACCGAGTGGTGGCGGTGATCGGCCCGACCGCGGCCGGCAAGTCCGCGCTGAGCATCACCCTCGCCCAGCAACTCGGCGCCGAGGTGGTCAACGCCGACTCGATGCAGTTGTACCAGGGGCTGGACATCGGCACCGCCAAGCTCACCATCGACGAACGGGCCGGCGTACCGCACCACCTGCTCGACATCTGGCCGGTCACCGCGCCAGCCAGCGTCGCGGAGTACCAGCGGCTGGCCCGCGCCGCCATCGACGACATCCTGCGTCGGGGGCGCCTGCCGCTGCTGGTCGGCGGCTCCGGCCTGTACGTGCGGGCGGTGCTGGAGAGATTTGACTTTCCCGGCACTGACCCGGCGCTGCGCGACCGGCTCGAAGCCGAACTCGCCGAGACCGGCCCGGCTCCGCTGCACGCCCGGCTGGCCGCCGCCGACCCGGCGGCCGCCGCCGCGATCCTGCCCGGGAACGGGCGGCGGATCGTTCGGGCGCTGGAGGTGATCGAGCTGACCGGGCGGCCGTTCACCGCTACCCTGCCGGAACCGGTGCCCCACTACGACGCCGTGCAACTCGGTGTCGACCTGCCCACCGAACAGCTCGACGACCGGATCGCCCGCCGGGTGGACCGGATGTGGGAGCAGGGCCTGGTAGCCGAGGTCCACGCGCTGCTCGGGCAGGGCCTGCGGGACGGCCGTACGGCCAGCCGGGCGCTCGGGTACCAGCAGGTGCTCCGGATGCTCGACGGCGAGTACGACGACGAGCAGGCCCGTGGGGACACGGTACGGGCGACCCGCCGGTTCGTCCGCCGGCAACGTTCCTGGTTCCGCCGCGACGCCCGGGTGCGTTGGCTCGACGGCGCAGATCCGGACCTGGTTCGGGCGGCGCACGCCGCGTTGCGCGCTCCGCAGCGCTGAGCGGTGCCGGCTCTGCGCCAACCGCGGACTGGCCGCCGCCAGCCGCCCAGGGTCAGTTGTCGGCCGCCGCCGACCGTTGCTGGATGGTCGGTACACCGGCCGGGGCGGTGGACACGGCCGTCTGCGCGGCGACGGCCGTCTGCGCGGCGACGGCCGTCTGCGCGGCCGCTTCCGAGGCCTGCGCCGCGGCTCGGACCGCAGCGGCCACCGCCGGCGCCACCCGGGGATCGAACACGCTCGGCACGATCACCGTCGGGTTGATCCGCTCCTCGCCGACCACGTCCGCGATGGCCCGCGCTGCCGCCAACGCCATGTCGTCGGTGAACGACTCCGCGTGCGCGTCGAGCATGCCACGGAACACACCCGGGAACGCCAGCACGTTGTTGATCTGGTTCGGCTGATCGGAACGCCCCGTCGCGACGACCGCCGCGTGCCGGCGGGCCTCGCGTGGGTCGACCTCGGGGTCCGGGTTCGCCAACGCGAACACGATCGAGTTCGGTGCCATGGTGGCGATGTCGTCACCGGTCAGCAGGTTCGGCGCGCTCACCCCGATGAACACGTCCGCGCCGCGCAGCGCGCCGGGCAGATCCCCGGCGTACCCGGTCGAGTTGGTGTGCTCGGCCAGCCACTGCCAGGTGGGGTTCAACCCGCTCAGCCCTCGATGCAGTGCGCCCGGTCGGTCGTAGGCGATGACGTCCCCGACGCCCTGACGCAGCAGCAGCTTGATGATGGCGGTGCCGGCCGCGCCCGCCCCGGAGACCACCACCCGTACGTCGCTGAGCTGCTTGCCGACCACCCGCAGCGCGTTGGTCAGCGCGGCCAGCACGCAGATCGCCGTGCCGTGCTGGTCGTCGTGGAAGACCGGGATGTCGAGCAGCTTCCGCAGCTTCGACTCGATCTCGAAGCAGCGCGGCGCGGCGATGTCCTCCAGGTTGATCCCGCCGTAGCCGGGGGCGATGGCCCGTACGATCGAGACGATCTCGTCCGGATCCTGGGTGTCCAGCACCACTGGCCAGGCATCGACGTCACCGAACCGCTTGAACAGCGCCGCCTTGCCCTCCATCACGGGCAGCGCGGCCGCCGGACCGAGATTGCCCAGCCCGAGCACGGCCGAACCGTCGGTCACCACCGCCACGGTGTTGCGCTTTATGGTGAGCCGGCGCGCGTCGGCCGGATTGTCGGCGATCGC
Source organism: Micromonospora sp. ABR4_055 (assembly GCF_056160425.1). Taxonomy (NCBI): domain Bacteria; kingdom Bacillati; phylum Actinomycetota; class Actinomycetes; order Micromonosporales; family Micromonosporaceae; genus Micromonospora; species Micromonospora sp. ABR4_055. The sequence continues at coordinate 5,925 of NZ_JBSWXD010000155.1, read as the reverse complement.
CAGGCATACCCGCGCCACCCCCGGCGTGTACGCCCGGGACAGCTCGTCTCGGTTACGTAGCGACACCTTCGGGGCCACCTCGATCTTGCCGCCCAGATGCAGCAGGAACGTCCGGTCTGACACCTTGCGGACCTCGACGCCGTCGAGCGCCTCGAGCTCCTTGACCACGTCGTCGGCGTGCGCCGCGTCGGCCGTGTCGCAGGTCAGGTCAACCACCACGCTGACCGGGTCGGAGTCGACCACGTCGAGCGCGGTGACGATGGCACCGGCCTCGCCGACACAGGTGGTCAACCGGCCGATCGCCGACGCGTCGGCGGGAATGCTGATCCGGATGGTGATGGAGAAGCCGGCACTGGGCAGGCGGGTGGTCGCCACGGGATCCCTCCGTCGTTGGTGGGGGCGGCCGGACCGGGCCGCTGCACCATTCTTGCGCGTGATCCGCGCCGCGCCCGCTCCACCCCGCGTACGGCGTGCCGGAGCCGTTCAGCAGCAGGTCACGGCGGCGGTCATCCGGTCCGGAGTCGGCCGCGATCCGGCCCGGTCCCGGCCATGTGGGTAGCCCGCGTCCTGATATGTAGGTGCGGCGCGGCCGTCGGCGTGTCACGATCGAATCCTGAGGAGGCAGCTTTTGCGTACATATCGTGCCGAGGAGACGGTCCACCCGCCGTTCCACCTGTCGACCGCCACCGACCCGGACGGCCGAACCGGCCCCAACGGCCCGATCGAGCCGACAGACGACGACACCACCGTCGGCGACCTGGAGCTGGCCGACCGGCACGCGCTGCGGCGCGTCGCCGGGCTCTCCACCGAACTCGCCGACATCACCGAGGTCGAGTACCGCCAGCTGCGGTTGGAGCGCGTGGTGCTGGTGGGAGTCTGGGAAAGCGGGACGGTCACCGACGCGGAGAATTCGATCACCGAGCTCGCCGCGCTCGCCGAGACCGCCGGGTCCCAGGTCCTGGAGGGCCTGATCCAGCGCCGCGACCGGCCTGACCCGGCCACCTACGTCGGCCGGGGCAAGGTCGGCGAACTCAGCGACGTGGTGCTCGCCTCCGGCGCGGACACGGTGATCTGCGACGGTGAGCTCTCCCCGTCACAGCTGCGCAACCTGGAGCAGAGAGTCAAGGTCAAGGTCATCGACCGGACCGCGCTGATCCTGGACATTTTCGCCCAGCACGCCAAGAGCAAGGAGGGCAAGGCCCAGGTCGAGCTGGCCCAGCTGGAGTACCTGCTGCCCCGGCTGCGCGGCTGGGGCGAAACGCTGTCCCGGCAGACCGGAGGCAGCGGCCGTGGCGGCGGTGCCGGTGGCGGCGTCGGCCTGCGCGGCCCCGGTGAGACCAAACTGGAAACGGACCGGCGCCGGATCCGTACCCGGATCGCCCGCCTGCGGCGGGAGATCAAAGGCATGCGGACGGTACGCGAGACCAAACGCGCCCGCCGTACCCGCAACGCGGTGCCTGCGGTGGCGATCGCCGGCTACACCAACGCCGGTAAGTCCAGCCTGCTGAACCGGATCACCGGTGCCGGGGTGCTGGTCGAGGACGCGCTGTTCGCCACCCTCGACCCGACCACCCGCCGGGCGCATGCCGCCGACGGCCGGGTCTACACCCTGTCGGACACCGTCGGCTTCGTCCGGCATCTGCCGCACCAGATCGTCGAGGCGTTCCGTTCCACCCTGGAGGAGGTTGCCGAGGCCGACCTGGTGGTGCATGTGGTCGACGGTGCCCATCCGGATCCGGAGGAGCAGGTTCGCGCGGTCCGCGAGGTGCTCGCCGAGGTCGGTGCCGACCGTCGCCCCGAGTTGCTGGTCGTCAACAGGATTGACGCGGCCAGCGAGGAGGAGTTGCTGCGGCTCAAGCGGCTCTGGCCCGACGCGGTCTTCGTCTCCGCCCGGCAGGCCCGGGGCATCGAGGCCCTGCGCGCCGCGATCGAGCAACGCCTGCCACGACCGGCTGTCCAGGTCAGCGTCATACTGCCGTACCACCGGGGTGACCTGGTGTCCCGGGTGCACCACCGGGGTGAGGTCCTCGGCACCCGGCACACCGCCGCTGGTACCCTTCTGCAGGCGCGCGTCGACGAGGCACTCGCCGCCGAACTCCAACCGTTCCTGACTCCGGGCGAGTGACATTCTTTCCGCAGACTCAGTGATCCGCCGAAGACTTCACGTGATTGATCACGGTGTAACAGTCGGACTCAGGCCGGCGTGCGACACTCGTCGGATGCGTCGGCTCCTGACCCCGGCCACGATCGCCGTCGGACTGCTCACGATCCACCTCCTGGCTCCGCCCGGCCCGGCCATGGCCCTGCCCGCCCAGGACCCCTCCCCGCCCGGTACCCAGCAGGTGACACCGGGTGAGCCGGTCTGCGAGATCACCGACGAGCGGCTGCGGGAGCTCTCCGGTCTCGTCGCCACCACCGACGGCTACGTCGTGGTCAACGACAGCACCGAGATCGACAGCAACGAGCGGGTGTTCTTCCTCGACTCGTCCTGCGACGTCGCCAACGCTGTCCAGTACCCGACGCCGCCGTTGGACCCCGAGGACCTGGCGATCTCCCCGGACGGGCAGACTCTCTGGATCGCCGACGTAGGGGACAACCCGACCGCCGACGAGCGTCGCGAACGAATCGCGCTGTGGTCCCTGCCGGTTGACGGCTCCGCCCAACCGGTCATCCATCGGGTGAGCTACCCGGACGGCCCGCACGACGCCGAGGCGTTGCTGATAGCCAACGACGGCACCCCGCTGATCATCACCAAGGAGACCGGCCCGTCCGGCCTGTACCGCCCGGTCGAACAACTCCGCAGCGACAACGACGACCCGGTGCCGATGGAGCGGGTCGGCGAACTCGAACTGCCCACCACCAGCACCCCGAACCTGTTCGCCGCCGCCGGCCGGCTCACCGTCACCGGCGCGGCCCGGTCCCCGGACGGCAGCCGGATCGCCCTGCGCACCTATGCCGACGCCTTCGAGTGGGACCTGTCGGCCGACGGCGACATCGTCACGACGCTCACCAGCGAACGCCCCCGGGCCACCCCGCTCACCGACCCGTTCGGCGAATCGATCGCCTACTCCCCGGACGGGGCCACCTTCCTCACCGTCTCCGACGTCGCCACCCTCGACGAGGGGACCCCGGTGGAGATCCTGCGTTACACCCCGAGCACCGAGGTCGCGGCCCAGGTCGACGACACCGGCGGCGGTGACCGGGAGGGACCGTCCTGGCTCAACCGGATCAGCCTGCAGGAGATCAACCTGCTGATCGCGGCGGTCGGTGTGCTCGGCGCACTGCTGGTCGGACTCGGCATCTTCGGTATCGTCCGGGCCCGGCGGACGGCACGGTCGGCAGCGATCGGTGGACGCGGCGGGGGCCGCGCCGATCGCGACCCGGACCGGTCCGACCGCGACCCGGGGGACCGCGACCGCGCTGCGGCCTACGCCAGCGATTCGCTGGGCAGTGGCGCCTACGCCAGCGATTCGCTGGGCAGCGGCGCGTTGCCCGGTGGCGGACCGGCCCCGGCCGGCCGTAAAGCCGGCGGTGTCTACGGCGCGGCGAAACCCGCCGCCGGTTCGGCCGCCCCGACCGGTCCAGGCGGTGGTGGCGTCTACGGCGGGTCGGCGGCAAGACCGCCCGCCGGCGGGGCCGGCACATACGGTGCCGCCAAGCCCGCCACCGGCGGCCGGGCCGGCGTGTACGGGGCCGCCGCGCCACGGCCGGACACCGGCGGCTACCGTCCGGCCGGCGGGGTCGACTCCGGGGCGGTGTACGGGGCGGCGAAACCGGCGCCACCGGCCCGGCCCGGCGCGGCAGGCGTCTACGGCGGTGCCGGGCACTCCGGCCGGTCCAGGGGCACCAAGGACGCACGCGACTCCGGCGGGTCCTGGGACCTCGGTGGCGACTACCCGGGCGACGGCTACCCGGCCGACCGCTACGACCAGCCGCGAGCCGGTGGGCCGCGCCCACCGGCCGGGCACGTCGAGCGGGAACCCGGCGTCTACGGCCGGTCCGCTCCCGAGCAGCCGGACGAATGGCGCGGCTGAGACCCCGCAGCTGACACTCCTGCGGCTGAGACCCCGCCGAGAACTGCTGCGCGCCGGGTCAGACCCGGCGTAGCACCGCCACCACCCGGCCCATGATGGTGGCCTCGTCACCGGGGATCGGGTCGAACGCGGCGTTGTGCGGCATCAACCAGACGTGCCCGTCGCGCCGCCGGTAGGTCTTCACCGTGGCCTCGCCGTCGATCATCGCGGCGACGATCTCCCCTGAGTCGGCGGTCGGCTGCTGACGTACCACCACCCAGTCGCCGTCGCAGATCGCCGCGTCGATCATCGAATCGCCCTTGACCTGCAGCATGAACACCTCACCCTCGCCGACTAGCTCGCGGGGCAGTGGGAAGATGTCCTCCACTGCCTGCTCGGCCAAGATCGGCCCACCGGCGGCGATCCGGCCCAGCATCGGCACGTACGCCGGAGCCGGCCGCAGCGCCCGCTCGGCCTCGTCATCGGCGGTGTCGTGCGGCGGACGCACGTCGACCGCCCGGGGACGGTTCGGATCCCGGCGCAGGAAGCCTTTGCGCTCCAGCTCCTTGAGCTGGTAGGCGACGCTGGACGGGGAGACCAGGCCGACCGCCTCGCCGATCTCCCGCACGCTCGGCGGGTAGCCGTGCCGGTCCACCCAGCTGCGAATGAACTCCAGAATCCGGCGTTGCCGGGCAGTCAGCTCGCCGTTGACCGGCTCGGGAAATGCGCTCACCACCGGTGTCACGGCACGCAACCGGGACTCGCCGGAACGGCTGCCGCGCCGTCCACGTACCGACGCGCCGGCGTTGACCGTCGTCGCGCCGCCGCTGCCTCCACCCTGCTGGGGCGGGCCCGCCCTGTCGTCGCTCGACACATCCGTCCTCTCCCCGGCCGTCAGATCGCATCCTGATCGGCACCATTGGTGTCGACCAAGACGGTAACCAGAGATCCGGTCAGGTTCAAACATCTGTACGAGATGTCGGTGCGTGTCGTCCTGGCAGTAGTTTATCGTACGCGCGTTCGACTGATTTCGGTGGCGGCATGGGCGGTAACCCTCGGGCAGGGATCGGTGTTGGCAGAGTGACGACGCGCCGAAGTGCGCCGGCCAACTTGACCGGGCCCCGGTTGCGGGCCTACCGTCGACCCCAACATCTAGTAGTTACAAGGGCGTAAGTTGTCCACAGGTTGGGTCTCCTGACTGAGAGCAACGTCTCCAGCGGGCCGGCCCCGCGTACCCGCGTGACCCTGCGGTGACCACTGCGCGCCCATTTCGACCCCGCGGCTCGACGGAAGGGACATCGGCATGCGCTGCCCGTACTGCCGGCACGCCGACTCGCGCGTGGTCGACTCGCGGGAAGCCGACGACGGCCAGCTCATCCGCCGCCGCCGGTCCTGCCCGGAATGCGGCAAGCGGTTCACCACCGTCGAGGAGGCGGTGCTCGCCGTGGTCAAACGCAGCGGCGTCACCGAGCCGTTCAGCCGATCCAAGATCATGGGCGGGGTGCGCAAGGCCTGCCAGGGCCGACCGGTGGACGACGACGCCATCGCCCTGCTGGCCCAGAAGGTCGAGGAGACCGTACGGGCCAAGGGCGCGGCCGAGATCCCCAGTCACGATGTCGGGCTGGCGATCCTCGGGCCGCTGCGCGAGCTGGACGAGGTGGCGTACCTGCGGTTCGCCAGCGTCTACCGGTCCTTCGACTCGCTGGACGACTTCGAACGCGAGATCGAGACGCTGCGGGCCGCCGCCGGGGCGCGGGAGGCCGCGACGACCCCGGTGGCGGCCGCAGCCGGGCCCAGGGAAGGATGACCGAAATCACGGAAAAACCAGAAAAACAAGGAATACAGCACAACACAGATCCCCCCGGGGCAGGTGCAGACAAGAAAAAAAAACTAACGGAAAGAAAAAACCAAA
>NZ_JBSWXD010000154.1:0-16513 GCF_056160425.1 Micromonospora sp. ABR4_055 | reverse complement strand
TTTTGTTTTCCCCCCGCCTCTGCTCCCCCCACCGAGGGGGTGGTGGGTTATCCCCCCCCCCCCTTGTGCCAGGTGGCCCCCCGGGCTCGGTCAGCGCCCGCTCAGGCTGCGGGCCCAGAGGTGCCGGGCCTGCATGGCGACGGTGCGGGCGGATCGGGGTGCCTCAGTACGCGCGGTGCCGGCCTGAGGCGGTTGCATTCGCGCCCGGGAGAGCGCCTCGTAGAGCAAGTGCATGACGGTTTCTCCTGTGATGGTCGGTGCTGCGGTGTGGGTGGTCTGTGCCGGCGCCCGGCCGGTGCTCGTCGTGATCCGATGCATGTCAGGCCGCCAGCCGGACGGTGCCGCGGGCACCGACGACGCCGTTGGCCGCCATGCGTGCCTCGACTTCGCCCCGCAGGGCGGCGTCACGGGCCAGGTCCTCCTTGCGTGGCCGGCCGCGGGGCCGCTTACGCGGCACGACCGCCCCCCGCTCGAAGATCTCGCCGCCCCAGACGCCCCACGGCTCGGCCCGCTCGATCGCCCCGGCGAGGCACTCCACCCGCAGCGGGCAGTCCACGCAGAGCGACTTGGCCAGCTCCAGCTCCGTCGGGGAGTCGGAGAACCACAGGTCAGGGTCGAACTTCCGGCACGGCAGCTCCGCCACGACGTCCGGCTGGCCCGTTGCGGCCGGCCGGCACCCCGGCTGGTAGTCGCTGCGGTCGAGAGTGGCAAACGCCAGACTCATCGCCCGGTCACCTCTTTCTTCGCTTCGATCTCGTGGATCGCTTCCGACTTGCTCGTACCTGTGCGGCGGCAAAAACTAAGGCCGCGGATCCCGGTTGCGGGTTCCGCGGCCTCGAGGTGAGCCGGTGTGGTCTGGTGTCAGACCGGCCTTCCTCGAGGGGGAACACCGCGGGCAGCATCCATGAACGGCTTCTTGGCCGCCGGGATGGTGGTGCGAACGCTGCCTTCGGAGCTGCTGGTGCCATTGGTCGTCGCGACTACGGACGCACCCCGGAGCCGGAGCCAGCCCTGATCGACGCCAGCCCACCCGTTGACCGTGCGGTGCTGCTCGACCTGGATCTGGATCTGGTCCTGGTGCGCCACTGCCGAGTGACCGATGGGCGCGACGGCGGCCAGATAGCCACCGACCGTCGGAGCGCAGGCAGCGGTCAGCGTCGACAGCGTGGAAGTCTCGTAGCTCAGCACCGTCGTCACCTCCTGCCTGGACTCGTCACGAAAACCCTCCACCCCGACGGAGCAGCGAGAACGCCCACTGCTCGCGAGGTGTGACCTGAGGCTAAGCCTCTTGCGACGCCGGGGGCAAACCATTTTCCGGGTCGGATTCCGAACTTTTTTGCCAGTCAAGATCATCTACGGCCACACCGCCCACCAGAGCGTGCACCGACGGACCGTAGAGTCCCAGCTTGCGGGGGCCGATCCCGGCGATCGCCAGCAACTCGGCGTCGCTGCCGGGCCGCCGCTCGGCGATCGCCAGCAGGGTCGCGTCGGTGAACACCACGTACGCCGGCACCCGCTGGTCGCCGGAAACCCGCGACCGCCACGCCCGCAGCCGGTCCAGCAGATCCTCGTCCAGATCCGACGGACAGGTGGCGCACCGGCCCAGCTTGCGGTCGACGCCGGCCAGCAACGTGGTCCCACAGACCCGGCAGGAGACCGGCTGGCCGCGTCGGCGCTCGCCGGAGCGGCCCGCCCCCGGACCGCCGCGCCGAGCACCGCCGGCACCACCGCCCGAGCGGTCCAGCTGCGGCAGGAACCGGCAGGGCCGGCGGGTCCGCCCGCCCGGCGACCGGGCGGCACCGTAGGACAGCCACAGCCACTGCCGGGCCCGGGTCACCCCGACGTAGAGCAGCCGGCGCTCCTCCTCCAGCTGCTCGGCCGTGCGGGCGTACGTAGTGGGCAGTGTCCCGTCGGCGAGCCCGACCAGGAAGACCGCGTCCCACTCCAGGCCCTTGGCCGAGTGCAGGGAGGCGAGGGTGACTCCGGCGACGGTCGGCACGTGCTGCGCCGCCGCCCGCCGCTGCAGCTCGGCGCAGAAGTCGGCGAGCGGGACCGGGCGTTCGCTGACCGCCGCCTCCCCCACCGGCACCAGCACCGGTTGGGCGCCGAACTCCTCGGCCAGCTGGACCAACGCAGCGAGCGCCTCCCAGCGTTCCCGCGCCGCCCCGCCGGGCGGCGGCTGGTCCGGGGTCCAACCCACCGCGGCGAGCCCGGCGGTGACCGCCTCGACCAACGGGGTCTCCCCGGGCGTCGACCGGACCGCCGAGCGCAGCGCGACCATCGCCTGCCGGATCTCGGCGCGTTCGAAGAACCGCTCCGCGCCCTGCACCACGTACGGCACCGCCGCCTCGGCGAGGGCCTTCTCGTACGCCTCGGACTGGGCGTTGGTCCGGAACAGCACGGCGATCTCGGCGGCCGGCGTACCCGCCGCGATCAGCTCGGCGCAGCGCGCCGCGACCGCCGCCGCCTCGGCCGGCTCGTCGGTGAAGATCCGCACGTCCGGCTCCGGGCCGGGCTCGCGCTGGCCGACCAGCTCCAGCCGCAGCCGGGCCTCGGTGCCCTTGGCCTGCCTGATCACCGTGTTGGCCAGGCCCACCACCTGCGGCGTCGACCGGTAGTCGCGGACCAGTCGCACCACCACCGCCTCCCGGCGCCGACGGGCGAAGTCGACCAGGTACGCCGACGTGGCGCCGGTGAACGAGTAGATCGTCTGGCTCGCGTCGCCGACCACGGTCAGGTCGTCCCGCTCCCCCAGCCAGGCGTCGAGCAGCCGTTGCTGCAACGGGTTGACGTCCTGGTACTCGTCCACCACGAAGTGCCGGTACTGGGCCCGGACCTGCTCGGCGACGTCCGGGTGCTCCTCGATGCCCCAGATCGCCGCCCGCAGCACGTCCTCGAAGTCGATCACGCCGTTGCCGCGCTTGATCTGCTCGTACCCGGCGTACACCTCGGCCACCTTGGCCGGCTCGTGCGGAGTCTCCCGCAGCGCCTTCGCCGCCGCGACGGCGTACTCGGACGGCTCCACCATCGCCGACTTCGCCCACTCGATCTCACCGGCCAGGTCCCGGGCGGCGGCCCGGTCGGTGCGCACCCCGACCCGACCAGCGGCGAGGGTGACCAGCCGGACCTTGCTGTCCAGCAGCTCCGGCATCTCCCGGCCGCCGAGCAGCCGGGGCGCGAAGTAGCGGACCTGGCGCAGCGCCGCGGCGTGGAACGTCCGCGCCTGCACCCCGCCCACGTGCAGCGCGCCGAGGCGGGCCCGCATCTCGGCAGCGGCCCGCGCGGTGAAGGTGACCGCCAGTACGTGCCGGGCGGCGATCTCGCCGGAGAGCACCCGGTAGGCGATCCGGCTGGTGATCGCCCGGGTCTTCCCGGTGCCGGCACCGGCCAGGATGCAGACCGGCACCGGCGGAGCGGTCACCGCCGTACGCTGCTCCGGGTCCAGCCCGCTCAGCACTCGGCCTGGTCCTGGGTCTGAGTTGATGTCGGCCGCCACGGGTAGGAATCATCGCAGCCTCGCGCGACGTTGCACCGGCTAGCCCGGGTGCCGCCCGGGCCGGAACTACTGCGCCCCGGCACCGCCCGGGGCCGGCGACCCGGCGGGCGAGTGCCCGCCGTGGCCCGACGACCGCGGAGGACCTGCAGATGTTGACCATGTATTCGACCAGTTGGTGCGGCTACTGTCACCGGCTCAAGTCGCAGTTCGACCGGGAGCGGATTCCCTACGAGGTGGTTGACATCGAGCAGGACGCCGAGGCGGCCGCGTACGTGATGGGGGTCAACGGCGGCAATCAGACGGTACCGACGGTCCGTTTCCCGGACGGTTCGGCATTGACGAACCCGAGTATCGTTCAGGTTCGGCAGCGGCTCAGCGACCTCGCGGCGAGCTGAGTCGCACTCACGGTCCGTCCGCCGCCGTGCACAACATCGCATTTGGCTAACACGCCCACCAGAGGACCCCACCGAGGCAGCAATCGGGCCATACTGTTTCGGGCCGTGACCCACATCGCCGCGACATTGGCGGTCACCAAACGGATCGGGGGTGGTTTCCGGTGCAGCCCGAGGAGCCCGAGCAGCCCATACCGAGCCCGAACCTGCGTCGTCGCCGCCTCGGCAGCGAGCTGAGGCGGCTGCGGGAACACGCCGGACTGACCGGTGAGCAGGTGATCGAAAGAGTGAAGTGGGCGTCCGCGTCCAAGCTCTCCCGGCTCGAGAACGGGCGCAGCCGGCCGGGGGTCGGCGACGTGATGGACCTGCTCGACCTGTACGGCGTGACCGGCTCCGAACGCGATGATCTGGTCGGCATCGCTCGCGACGCCGGCAACACCCGAGCCTTTCTCAGCTCGTACGCGGTGATGACCAGCCTCCAACGGGCGTACGCCGAGCTGGAGGCTGGTTGCACCGAGATCCAGGAGTACGGCGCGGTGATCATCCCGGGCCTGCTGCAGACCTCCGCCTACGCGAAGGTGCGCATCCTCTCGGCGCGCCCGCTGGTGGAGATGGTCGACGAGCGGGCCACCGGACGCCGGACGATCCTGCAGAAGGCGACCAACCACCGGACCGCCGGCCAGAAGCGCAACGCCGACGACCCGGACACCGAGGTCGCGGCCCGGCAGTCCCGGCAGTCGATGCTGCTGCGCGAGAACGGGGCGCCGAAGTACACCGCAGTGCTGGAGGAGGCGGCGGTCAGCCTGCGCTGCGGCCCGCCCGACGTGATGGTGGCGCAGCTGAAACATCTGCTCACCATGGCGCAGCTGCCCAACGTCACCCTGCGGGTGCTGCCACCGAACGCCACCGTGGCCTCCTGGTACCTGTCGGAGACCGCGTTCTCGATCTACCACTTCGCCGACCCGGAGGACCTGAGCGCGGTGGCGGTCGAGACGCTCGCCGCCGACATGATCGTCAACGACGTGCCGGTGCTCGAACGGTACGGCCAGGTCTTCGACTGGCTCTGCGAGGCCGCCCGCAGCCCGCAGGAGTCGATCGACTGGCTCAGCGACGCCGTGGCCCGGCACGTCGCCGCCGGCGCCACCGAGCTCGACTCCGTACCCGACGGCACCGCCCCCTCCTCCCCCACCACCCCTGCCCCGCTGTCCCCGCCCGCCGCGGGCGGGGCAGGCCCCGGCCGACCGGCCGGGCCGCCGATCCAGCGTGGACCGCACGAGCGGACCACGCGCCGGACCGGCCAGGCGATCCCGGACTGACCGACGGTCCGCCCGCCCGGTCCGTTTGACCAGCAAGGAGCAGGAATGAACCCAGCAGATCAGTCCAGCGTGCGCGTCCCCGGTCCGACCCCGCCCGCCTGGCGCAAGAGCAGCCGCAGCCAGAGCACCAACTGCGTCGAGGTCGGGGCGATGGCGGGTCACCGCGCACCGGTGCTGATGCGCGACAGCAAGGACCGCAGCGGGCCGGTGCTGTCGTTCGACCGCACCACCTGGCGTGACTTCATCGACAGCGCCAAGGATGGCGAGTTCGACCTGATCTGACCGCCGGCACCGCAGGGCAGGTCGAGCCGGGTGGCCGACGCCACCCCGACCCGGCTCGACCGAACGGACATCAGGATCGATCCGTTCGTCAGGTTTGACCGGCCACCGCAGCGGGTTCTCCTCCTGCGGAGACAACCGATGGAATTTCCAGCAGGAGCCTGTCCGACCTGAGCCATCGGCCGTCCCACCACCCAGGTCACCGGTTGCTCGGAGTCGTTCATGCGATACCTGATCGTCCGCACGGAGATCCGCGCGGTGGCACACGACGAACTCATCACCGCGGTCCGCACCGGCCAGCGCATTCGCGACGAGCGGACCACACCCGAGCCGCGCCGGCAGACGGTCTGTGCGGAGAACCTCGAAGCGGCCATGCACCTGGCCCGCGCACTGTCCACCGTCGGGCCGGTCCGCTCCGGCCGGCAACGGGTGAAGGTAGTGCCGGTCCCGCCCATCCGCTGACCGGCACCCACCGGACCGGCACCCACGGACCGGCACCCACCCGGCGAGGTCCGGCACGGCGGAGTCCGGCACGGCGGTCACCGGCCGGGGTCCGGCGCGGTCTCCGCCACCCAGCTGCGGATCAGGAACGCCGCGATCGACGCCGGCGGCGCGAACCGGACCGGGTACCCGTCGCCGGAGTCGAGCCGCTCACCCGCCAGCCCGGCGGCCACCTCGGCCCGGGTGAACCAGCGCGCCCGGATGATCTCCTCCGGGTCCGGCCGCAGCGGCTGCTCCGGGTCGACCCGGCCGAGGTAGCCCAGCATCAGGGTGCCCGGGAACGGCCAGGACTGGCTGCCGACGTACCGCATCGCAGTCAGCGTCAGACCCACCTCCTCGGCCACCTCACGGGCGACCGCCGACTCGGCCGACTCGCCGGGCTCCACGAACCCGGCCAGGCAGGAGTAGAGCCGGTCGGGCCCGTCGCCGCGCCGGGCGTGGTGGTTGGCCAGCAGACACCTCCCGTCCGGGCCGGGACCGCCGTCGGTCAACAGCACGATCACCGCCGGATCGGTCCGTGGCCAGCTCCGCGTACCGGTGTCGTCGACGCGTGACCAGCCACCATCGGTTGCCCGGGTCGGCAGCCCCGACGACGCCGAGTAGCGGTGCCGGGCGTGCCAGCTGACCATCGCCGCAGCGGTGGTGAACAGCCCGGCGTCGCGGTCCGGCAGCAGATGGCCGACCTCCCGGACAGTCACCGACCGCAGGCCCGGGTCAGCCACGGACGGCACCGCCACGGACGAGGACAGTACGGACGACGGCGGTACGGACGACGGTAGTGCCGCGTCAACCGCGAAGACCGGGGTGCCGTCGTCGACCGTACCGATGAAAATGCGGTCGGTGACCTCGACGGCCGGTGCCTGGTCCGGGCGCACCAGCACCAGGGTGGTCCCGTCGGCGCCGTCGCGCACCAGCGCCCGGCCACCGGCCGCGCCGTCCACCACCAGCACCAGCGAACGTGGCCAGGCCCGCGCCAACCACTGCGGATCCCGGCGGTACGGCGCTGCCCGGTCCATCGCGGCGCGGGCCAGCGACGGTTGTGTACCGACGGTCGGCTGCGTACCGGCGGTCGGCCCGACGGAGGTGTCACCCGGCGACATCGGGCGCTGCCGCACCAGGCCCGACTACGCCGGTGACCGACGCGTCGGACGTTTCGACCTCGGTCAACGCGGCGACCGGACCGGCGATCCGCGCGACGTCGCCGAGCACCACCCCCATCGCCAGCGCCGGTGCCAGATAGCGGGTCGCGGCGGCCGCCACCTCGTCACGGGTCGCCGAGGCGAGCCGCGCGGTGTGCTCGGCGAGAAAATCCAACGGCAGGCCGAACCCGGCGTAGGTGCTGGCCACCCCGGCCAACCCGGCCTGCGTCGACATGCCCAGCTGCAGGCTGCCGACCGCGTACTGCCGGGCCTGTTCGAGCTCGTCGTCGTCGGGCGGCAGCACCGCGAGCCGGCCGAGCTCGTGCAGGGTCTCCAGCAACGCGGGCGCGGTCACCTCGGTCGCCACGTCGGCGGCGAGCAGCAGCACCGATCCGGCCACCGAATGTTCAACCATCGAGTACGGGCCGTAGCTGTAGCCCTTGTCCTCGCGGATGTTCTCCACCCAGCGGGACGAGAAGTAGCCGCCGAACACCATGTTGGCCAGCTGCAGGGCGGCGTGGTCCGGGTGCCGCCGGTCCACCGCTGGCAACGCGATCCGCATCGACGACTGCACCGAGCCGGGCCGGTCGACCAGCAGCAGCGGGGCCGGGCGCGGCGCGGGCGCCATCGGCAGCGTCAACTGCCGGCCGCCGGCCGGCCAGTCGCCGAGCACCCGCTCCGCGGTGTCCAACGCCCGGGCAGGTGACACGTCGCCGACCAGCACCAGGTGCGCCCCGGTCGGCCGGACCCGGTCGGCGTGCAGAGCGCGCAGCCCGGCCGGCCGGACGGCGCGGACCTGGTCCACCCCGGGAACCGACTCGGCGTACGGGTGACGGCCGAACATCCGCCGGGACAGCGCGGCGCGGGCCAGGTGCGCCGGCTGGCTCAGCGCCACCTGGATCCGGTCGGCCAGCCGGGCCCGCTCGATCGCCACCTCGCCAGCCGGGTACGTCGCCCCGGTCAGCACCTCGCCGAGCAGTTCGAGCATCCGCCGCAGCCCGGTGACCAGCCCGGCGCCGGCGACCAGCAGCCGGTCGGGGTCCACCCCGGCGGACAGGCCACCGCCGACCGCCTGCAACTCGGCGGCCAGCTCCACGCCGGACCGGTCGACGGTGCCGGAGAACAGGGTCTGCGACAGCACCGTCGCCCTGGCCAGCGGGGCCCGCGCGAACGGCACCCGGAGCCGGATCTCCACCAGCGGCACCGACGGCCGGCGGATGGCGATCACCCGTAGCCCGTTGTCCAGCGTCCGCTCGGCAACCTTGGGCAACGGCGGTCGACGGGTCGGTCCGAGCGGCGGCAACGGCCTCCGGGTGGGGGCGGCGGTCACTGGGCTCCTCCGGGGACGACCTCGATCGTGGCGCGCCGGTGCGGGCGCAGGGTGGCGGCGGCCGCACGGACCTGTGTCTCGGTGACCGTGCCGAGCATCCGCGGCAACTCGTTGAGCAGCTCGGGGGTGCCCCGCTGCTGCTCCAGCACCGCCATCCGCAGCCCTCGGCCGAGCACCGCGTCGGTGTCGCGCAGCAGGTGGGTGGCCATCCGGGCCTGCACCCGGGCCAGTTCGCCCCGGGCGAAGCCGTCGACGGCCAGCCGGTCGAGCTCCTCGTCGACCGCGCCGAGCACCTTGTCGACGTCGCCGCCGGGCGGCAGATGCGCCTGCAGGACCAACGCCGACGGGTCCCGTACGTCGAACGGCTCCCCCTCGAACGACAAGTAGCCGCCGAGGCTGGTCACCGTACGGTCGCCACGCACCAGTCGCTCCACCAGCCGGGCCGCGTCACCGTCGGTGAGCACCTCGGCGAGCACCACGTACGGCAGGTAGCCGGCCAGGTCGTCGACCGGGTCCGGCACCCGCCAGGCGGCGGCCACCGCCGGCAGCGGAGCCAGCGGATCGGGGTACGCGGTACGCCGCTCGGTGGTCAGGTCCGGCTCGGCAAAGCTGGGCCGGGCCGGCGCCGGCCGGGCCGGCACGTCTCCGAAGTGCCGCTCGATCAGCCCGGTCGCGGCGGTGACATCGAAGTCCCCGGCGACGGCGAGCACCGCGTTGCCGCTGGCGTAGTAGCGGGTGAAGAACTCGGCGGCCTCACCGACGGTGGCGCTGTCCAGATCCTCGAAGGAACCGTAGCCGTCGTGCGCGTTGGGGAAGGTGTCGAACAGCACGGGCGGCAGCCGCAGCCAGGGAAACCCACCGTACGGCCGGTTGAGCACGTTGACCCGGATCTCCTCCTTGACCACGTCGACCTGGTTGCGCAGGTTCTCCTCGGTCAACTGCGGACCACGCATCCGGTCGGCCTCCAGGAACAGCGCCCGCTCCAACGCGTTGCTCGGCAGCACCTCGTAGTAGTCGGTGTAGTCCAGGTGGGTGCTGCCGTTGAAGGTGCCGCCGGAGCCCTGCACGTGGCGGAAGTGCGCCAGCTTCTCCAGGTTCGCCGAACCCTGGAACATCAGATGCTCGAACAGATGCGCGAACCCGGTACGCCCCGGTGGTTCGGACCGGATCCCGACGTCGTAGACGACCGCGACGCCGACCACCGGCGCGCTGCGGTCGGGCGCCAGGACCACCCGCAGGCCGTTGGGGAGGGTGAACCGCTCCACCGGGTACGCGGTCGCCGGGATCCGCACTGTACGCGCCACGGACCGACCCTAACCTGTCGGCGACAGTCCTCGGTGCACCGCCGGATCATTCGACACGTACGGATGCGTACAGGTCGTCGACCACCCAGTCGAGCTCGCGGTGGGTGCCGGGGATGGAGACGAACAGCACCGCCGCGGTCGGGCGTCCGACGTCGATACACGCCACCGCCACCAGTTCGTCGGTGGCCTGCAGGCCGGGCTGGGTGAAGTGCAGCCGGAACACCGTCAGCCAGGCGGGTCGCCCACCGATCGGGGTCCGCTCGTCGCGGATCAGGTCCATCCGGTTGGGCTGCGGGTAGTACTCGGCGCGGACGTCGGCGGCCACCTGCCGGCCGACGCACTCCAGGTCGAGGGAGAGCGCGTCGTTGTCGGCGGCCGGCACGGCGGCGGACAGGATCGAGGCGTGGTAGTCGCTGAACCCGTTGTAGTCCGCCTCGGTCACGAAATGCTGCCCCACCTTGTACGGCACCTGCAGCGCCCCGGCGTTCCACACCGTCGACCACGGCCGCCACGGTTCGCCGTACTCGGTGTAGGAGATCCCGGCGTCCGGGTCGACGGTGCGTGGCCCGGTCGGTTCGGGCAGCGCGGGGCCCAGTGTCGGGCCCGGTGTCGGGTCCGCCGGCGTGGGCTGCCCGCCGGGGCCTCCGGTGGGTCCGGGGCAGAGCTGGGCCAGCGGCGGCCGGACGTCCGGCGGCGGATCCGGGCTGCCGAACGGGTCCGGGTTGCCGCTGAGCACCAGCACCAGCACGGCGACCAGTCCACCGGCGAGCACCACGGCTGCGGCACCGCCGAACCACCACAGCCGCACCCCGTCCCGCCCGCCGCGCCCTGGGTCAGTCGGCGGCCGCCCCGACCCGACGCCTGGGCCGGTCGGCGGCCCGGTGGGCGGGCCCGCGTCGGCACCGGCGGCCGGGTACGGGCGGCCCGACCGGGTGACCGGCCCGGCGGACCAGTCCACGGCGGTGCCGGACGTTGCCCGGTCAGACGGCGGCGGATGAGACATCTCCCTTAGTGAAGCACTCGTCGGCGGGAAAACCGGCAGCGCCCCGACCGGTGCGGCCCCGGCGTGCCGACACCGCGCCGCCGGATCAGCGCGGGGCCGCCTGGACGCGGATCAGCGCGGGGCCGCCTGGACGCGGATCAGCGCGGGGCCGCCTGGACGCGGATCAGCGCGGGGCCGCTTCGATGTCGGTGGACCGTACCGCCGGGTCGGGTGCATGCAGTTCGACGACGACCGGCCCGGCGCCGGCGGTCGGACCGGTGTACCAGGGAGTGACGACAGAGGCCAGGGCCAGTAGCACGCCGAGCATCGCGACGCCGACGACGAGCAGGATCTCCCTCGTCGCGCTGGTCTCGGCTGTCATCTCCACCCGACCTCTCTGCCCGGGGGTCGCGTCCCGGCGGCCGTGCCTCGTCCGCCAGCCAAAGGATCCCGGTGGCGGGCGCGACGTGCAGTCAGCCATCGGACGAAAAGCGTGGATGTCTCGCGGAACCCGCCGGCCGTACGGACGACCCTGCTCATCCGTGCGGCGTCACTGTCCGTCGACACCGGCTGCTCTGACAGACCGTGCGGCCGGCCGCGACGACGAACGGCCGGCGGATGGCGCGGCCAGCGGATCCGTCGCAGGCGTCAACCGGTCCGGCACCGGGTAGAGGGACCCGCGTACCTGTCGGCACCACCTACCTTTCGGCAGTACGGCTCACCGGGGAGAGTGGTGCCTGACGGACCCACCATGCGGAGGAGACACCCGTGACGGACCATCTGGCGGAGATCAAAGCGCTGCCGGTGCCCGAACTCACCGACCGCTACCCGGCCATCGCCGACCACGGCCTGATCGGCGACGGCCAGACCGCCGCGCTGGTCGGCATGGACGGCACCGTACGGTGGCTCTGCCTGCCGAGATTCGACGGCCCGGCGCTGTTCGCGACACTGCTCGACGCCGAACGGGGCGGTGCCTGGACGCTGCGGCCGGCCGGCCTGCGCGCCGTCCGGCAGGAGTACCTGCCGGACACCGCCGTACTGCGTACCGAACTGCACACCGCCACCGGACGCCTGGAGATCCGCGACGCACTGCTGATCGCCGCCGCGTCCGACGGGCCGGCCGAGGGGGCCGGACCGGCCGTCGACCGGCCGCTCAACACCGAACTCGGGGCGGCCTGCGGCGAGCTGGGCCGCCTGGTCACCGTCATCGACGGCACGGTCGACCTGGAGATCGGACTGACCGGCCGGGGTGGGCTACGAACCACCCCCGCCGCCGAGGAGATCGGCATCGAGTCCCTGGCCGGGGACGGCGGCCGGTTGCGGCTGACCGCCAGCCGGCCGGTACCCGGCCTGGACCGGCTGGCCGGCCGGATCCGGTTGACCGCCGGCGACCGGCTCGGCCTGGTGCTGCGCTGGGCGCAGGGTCCGACCCGGCACCGCGACGCCGATCAGCTCGCCGCCGCGCTGGACCGCACCGCTGCGGCCTGGCGGATCTGGAGCCGCCAGATCAACTACTCCGGCCGGCACGCCGATCTGGTCCGCCGCAGCGCCATCACGCTCAAGCTCTGCGACGACCACGACAGCGGGGCAGTCGTCGCCGCACCCACGTCGTCGCTGCCGGAGGCGATCGGCGGCCGCCGCAACTGGGACTACCGGTTCACCTGGGTACGCGACGCCGCGTACACCGTCTACGCGCTGCGTCGGGTCGGGATGGCCGCCGAAGCCGAGTCGTTCCTGTCCTGGGTGCTGCAGGCCTGCACCCGCGACGGCCGACCACACGTGCTCTACACCCTGGACGGCACCCGGCCGGCCCCCGAACGGATCGACCCGGACCTGTCCGGCTACCGCGGTTCCCGGCCGGTGCGCTGGGGCAACGCGGCGGCCGACCAGATCCAGCACGACGTGTACGGCGAAATCCTCGACTGCGCCTGGCAGTGGGCCCGGGCCGGCGGCGCGGTCGACGACCGGCGGTGGTCCCGGCTGACCCGGCTGGGCCGCTCGGCGTTGCAGCACTGGCGTACCCCGGACCACGGCATCTGGGAGATCCGCCATGAGGGCCGCCCGTTCACCTATTCGGTGGCGATGTGCCAGGTGGCGGCGGACCGGATGGCCCGGCTGGCGACCGCCACCGGCCGGCGCGACGAGGTCGAGCAGTGGCGGCGGGCGGCCGAGGAGATCCGCTCGGCGCTGCTGACCGAGGCATGGGACGACGACAACGGGCACTTCACCGAGCACCTCGGCCAGCCCGGTACCGTCGACGCGAGCCTGCTCGCCCTGCCGCTGCGCCGGGTGGTCGACCCCGCCGATCCGCGTATGGTCGCCACCGTCGACGCCGTCCAACAACGCCTCGGTGCCGGCGGCGACCTGCTCTACCGCTACCTGCCCGAGGAGTCGCCGGACGGGGTCGGCGGCGGAGAGGGAGCGTTCCTGCTCTGCTCCTTCTGGTGGGTGGACAACCTGGCCGGCAGCGGCCAACTGGACCGGGCCCACGAACTGTTCGACCAGCTCTGCGGCCGGGTCAACCACGTCGGGTTGCTCCCCGAGCAGATCGACCCCGCGACCGGCGCCTTCCTGGGAAACTTCCCGCAGGCGTTCAGTCACATCGGGCTGATCAGCAGCGCGGTCAACCTGGCCCGGTACGGAAGGATGCGGACGTGACAGCGAACGTGATCGTGCTCGGCGCCACCGGCGACCTCACCACCCGTTACCTGTTGCCCGGTTTGGCCCAGCTGCGCGAGCTGGACCGGCCGGCGGACGGGATGCGGCTGATCGGGGTGGCCCGCGACGAGCTCGACGACCGGGGCTTCCGGCACCGGGTGAGCGCCGCGCTGCGCGAGCACGCCCCCGAGGTGGCCACCCGGGCCCGCAGCGAACTCGCCGAGTCGGCCAGCTACGTCCACGGTGACGTGACCGACCCGGAGGTGCTGGCGACGGCGCTGGAGATCGCCCGGGACGGCGAGCGGGCCAGTCACGGCGACGACGCCGTGGTGGTCTACCTGGCCCTGCCGCACCGGCTGTTCGAGCCGGTCGCGATCGCGCTGGGCCGCTGCGACCTGCCGGCCGGCATCCGGCTGGTGGTGGAGAAGCCGTTCGGCGAGGACCTGGCCAGCGCCCGACGGCTGAACACGGTGCTGCACCAGGTGCTGCCGGACGACCGGGTGTTCCGGGTCGACCACTTCCTGGCCAAGCAGACCGTGCTGAACCTGCTCGGACTGCGGTTCGCCAACCGGGTGCTGGAGCCGCTGTGGAGCAACACGCACATCACCGGGGTCGACATCGTCTTCGACGAGACGGTCGACGCGGAAGGCCGGTCCAGCTACTACGACCACGCCGGCGCGCTGCGCGACATGGTGCAGAACCATCTGCTGCAGCTGCTGACCCTGGTGGCGATGGAGCCGCCGCTGACCGTCGACCCGGCCGACCTGGCGGTGCGCAAACTGGATGTACTGCGGGCGGTCCGCCCGATCCGGGCCGCCGACGTGGCCGACTGCACGGTACGCGGCCGGTACACCGCCGGGGTGGTCCAGGGCCGACGCGGCGAGCGGAAGGTGGCCAGCTACGTCGACGGTGCCGGGGTCGACCCGGCCCGGGACACCGAGACGTACGCCGAACTGACCGTCCACATCGACAACTGGCGGTGGTCGGGGGTGCCGTTCAAGCTGCGTACCGGCAAGGCGTTGGCCGCCGACCGGCGCGAGATCGTGATCCGGTTCGCCGACGTGCCGCACGCGATCTTCACCGACCGGGACAGCCAGTGCAACGAGCTGCGGCTGCAGCTCGACCCGGACCGGATGTCGCTGCGGCTCAACGTCAACGGCATCGGCGACCCGTTCGACCTGGAGCCGGTCGAGATGGTCACCGAGCTGGCCCGGCAGGCACCGAGCCCGTACGGGCAGTTGCTGCTGGCCATCATCGAAGGTGACACCCGGCTCAGCGCCCAGGCGCAGGAGGCCGAGGAGAGCTGGCGGATCATCGAACCGGTGCTGGCCGGTTGGGCGCAGGGTCGGACACCGCTGCGCGACTATCCGGCCGGCAGCACCGGCCCACGGCCCTGACCGGCCGGGCCGCGTACGGCTCCCGGGCGGGCCGGACCGCATCTCGGTCCGGCCCGGTCCGGGTCTGATCCGGGTCTGGCCGGTCAGCGGGCCGCCGGACGGCGGGCCGGGCGACGCCGGCCGCCCGGGCGACGCCCCGGACGCCGACCGGTACCGGTGCCGTCGGCGGTGCCGGCCGGAGTGTTCTTCGCCGCCACGGCCCGGGTCGGCGCGGGGAGCGTGACCGGCACCCCGGACGGGGTGCGGGCGCCGGTGACCCGGGCCAGTTCCGCGTCCGCCGGGCTGACCGAGCTGCGCTGCGGCCGGATCTTCGCGGCGGCCATCAGGCGGTCCATGTCCCGCCGCTGCTCCGGCAGGACCAGGGTGGCCACCACTCCGGCGGCACCGGCCCGGGCGGTACGCCCGCCCCGGTGCAGGTAGTCCTTGTGGTCCGCCGGCGGGTCGACGTTGAGCACCAGGTCGAGGTCGTCGATGTGGATGCCACGGGCCGCGACGTCGGTGGCGACCAGCGCGGTGACCTGACCGGTCTTGAACTGCTCCAGGATGCGGTTGCGCTGCCCCTGGGACTTGCCGCCGTGCAGGGCGGCCGCCCGTACCCCGCTGGCGAGCAGTTGGCGGGCCAGCCGGTCGGCGCGGTGCTTGGTGCCGATGAACATGATGACCCGGCCGTCCCGGGCGGCAATGGCCGCCGTGGTCGCCGGCTTGTCGGCCGCGCTCACGTGCAACAGGTGGTGGCTCATCGCACCGACGGTGGCGGTCGACGGGTCGACCTGGTGCGACACCGGGTCGGTGAGGAACTCGCGGACCAGCCGGTCCACCCCGCGGTCCAGAGTGGCCGAGAAGAGCATCCGCTGCCCGCCCGGCGCGACCTTGCGCAGGATCATGGTGACCTGCGGCAGGAAACCCATGTCGGCCATCTGGTCGGCCTCGTCGAGCACCGTCACGGTAACGTCGTCGAGCTGGCACGCACCCCGGTTGACCAGGTCGTTGAGCCGACCCGGGGTGGCGACGACGATTTCCGCGCCGGAGCGCAGCGCGTCGGCCTGGCGTTGGATCGACAGGCCACCGACGACGGTGACGCAGCGCAGCCGCACCGCCCGGGCGTACGGTTCCACCGCGGCCGTCACCTGTTGGGCCAGCTCACGGGTGGGGACCAGGACCAGGGCCAGTGGCCGACCGGGGCGGGCGCGCCGCCCGGCGGTACGGGCCACCAGCGGCAGCCCGAAGGCGAGGGTCTTGCCGGAGCCGGTGCGGCCGCGGCCGAGGACGTCACGGCCGGCCAACGAGTCGGGCAGCGTCGCCGCCTGGATGGGGAACGGCTCGTTGATGCCGTTGGCGGTCAACGCGGCGAGCAGGCTCGCCGGCACACCGAGGTCGGCGAAGGAGGGCGTCTGGACGTGAAGAATCGTGGTGGTGCTCATATGACCGGATCGGCCTTCCGCTAGCGAGGTGGCACGTAGCGAGGAAGGCGCCGGGCGACGGGGTCGCCAGCAGCGGGTCACAAGCACGAACCAGGGTGGGACTTGCTGCGGGGGGGGGGGGGGGGGGGGGGGGGGGGGGGGGGGGGAAGGAGGGGGGGGGAAGGGGGGGAGGGGGGAGGGGGGAGAGGGGGTCAAGAAAAGGGGGCAAAAAAAAGAAATGGGGGGGGGATTTGTTGAGGTCCGGCCCCCGCCGTGAAGGGGGGGGACCCCGGACCGTTCGTACCGAACAGCTCAGAGC
>NZ_JBSWXD010000153.1:0-16635 GCF_056160425.1 Micromonospora sp. ABR4_055 | reverse complement strand
GCGATCTGGCACAACAACAAGACCGGCGCACCCGTCACCCGGTCCCTGATCGCCTACGACCACTGACGGGACTTCGGAACAACTCGTCTAGACATGTGGGCGATCAACGGGTTCTCTAGCGCGAGGCGGCCGAGCAGTGCGGCGTGCCGCTCGAACCATTCGACGCCCGGGTACGGCCACAGGTATCCGGACACCATCTTGGTCCTGAGGTTGACCTCCGTGTACGACGTACTGACACAGGGCACGAGGCGGAACAGTTCGCGACAGCCGGCCTCCGCGAACTCACCAAGGTCGCGGGTCCGGCTGATCGCCTCGACCATCGTCAGGATGGCACCCGACCCGGGGGTGGTCATCGCCGTACCACCGGCACCCGGTCGGTGTCGGAGAGGCGCGACGGTAGGAGGCAACCAACGATGCTCACCCGCACAGTGTGCCCGCCCCTCGCACCTAACGCTCAGTAGCGGTAGTGACGATTGACAGCGCCCAGCACGATGACCCGGCGCTCTCCTACCTGCATGACAGATCTGTCCAGAATCGGGAGTAATGCAGGATGCGCCGCCGCAAGTCACTCCTCGTCACGGTATTCGCTAATCTGTCCGGCGCTGGTTCGGTCGTCCGTCCAGCGGCGGCGGGTCCGGCGCGGGCGAGAGAGCCGCGCTGAAGCGGGCCGCGACCGTGGCGACGGCCGCCCGCAGCTCGGGGCCTTCTTCCACAGTAAAGTCGAACGGAACGGCAGCCAGCCACTCCTGGGCGTACATCGCGGGGTTCCGGGTGCTGCCGACCAGAACGCACCGGTCGCCGGCCGGAGTGAGGCGGCCCATTGGCGGCCGGATCCACGGTGCGACCCGCTCCCGCGGCGCGTGGAACACGACCCGGGTGCGGTACTGCCAGCCGGCGCCGAGATGGACCTCCAGCGCGGCGACCGGGTCCAGGTCGTCGGGCGGGGTGAAGCCGTGCGGCAGCTGCCGCACGGCCCGGACCCGGTCGATCCGGTACGTGCGTACCGCGTCGGCGCGGTGCGAGTGGCACAGCAGGTACCAGCGTCGGTGCCGGACCACTACCGCCCACGGGTCGACCTCGGCGTCGTACTGCTCGCCGCTCTCGCCGCGATAGGTGATCGCGACCCGGCGCCGGTCGGCGACGGCGGTGACCAGGGCGTTCGTGATGGTCGGGTCCGTACGGGCCGAATGCCGGTCGGGGGCGGCCGAGGCGTACCCCCGCAGGGCCGCCGCCTGCCGTCCGATGTTGT
The DNA here is from genome assembly GCF_056160425.1 of Micromonospora sp. ABR4_055. Classification (NCBI taxonomy): domain Bacteria; kingdom Bacillati; phylum Actinomycetota; class Actinomycetes; order Micromonosporales; family Micromonosporaceae; genus Micromonospora; species Micromonospora sp. ABR4_055. Next base: position 15,386 of record NZ_JBSWXD010000153.1, on the reverse strand, counting down.
CGGGCAGCGCCCGGATGACCTTGCTGAGTGCCGCGCCGATCGGGTCGTCGGGGTCGATCGCGGCGGGCTGCCCGTCGAGTACGGCCATGACCAGGCCGAGAGCCTGTTCCTGGGTGAAGACCACCGGCGGCAGCCGGGTGCCCCGGCCGAGCCGGTAGCCGCCGTACGGCCCTCGGACCGATTCGACCGGGATGCCGGCCTCCCGGAAGGATGCCGATGTAGCGTCGCGCAGCCCGCTCGGTCACGCCCAGGGCGGCGGCGAGCTGGTCGGCGGTGGTGCCGGGGCGTTCCCGCAGGATTTCGAGCGTCCGCACCGCGCGGGCGGTCGGGCTCGGTCCGGTGCGCACAGCGCAGACAGTACCGGAAGTAGAACGTCCGGAATCGCCGTTAGGTTGAGCCCATGACCGCAGAACAGATCGTGCTCATCGGTGGCTTGTGGCTCGACGGGTCGGCGTGGACCGACGTCGCCGCCGAGTTGGAGAAGATGGACCGGCGTCGGGTGCCGGTGACCCTGCCGGGTCAGGCGACGGGAACACGTCGGCGACGCTCGCCGACCAGTTGGCCGCGGTGCTCGCGGCCGTGGACGCGGGACCGGGCAGGTCGGTGGTGGTGGGGCATTCGGCGGCCTGCACCCTGGTCTGGATGGCGGCCGACGCCCGGCCCGAGCGGGTGGCGAAGGTCGTGCTGATCGGTGGCGTCCCGGCGGTCGACGGAGACACGTACGCAGACTTCTTCGAGGTCGACGCCGGTGTCGTGCCGTTTCCGGGCTGGGAGCCGTTCGACGGCGCGGACGCGGCCGACCTGGACGAGCAGGCCCGGCGGGACTTCGCGGCGGCGGCGGGTGTGGGCACTATCGTGCTGGGGTGCGTATCCGTTTCGACGTCCCCGCCGATCCCGACTACCCGGGTAAGGCGGCCGCCGCGCTCAGCCGGGTGCGGCTGGCCAAGTACGGCTACATCGGCGCGGTCCTGGCGGCGACCGGGGTGGCCGCTTTCGTCGGCGGGCGGGAGTACGGCTGGGGCGAGCAGTTCTCGCTGCTGTGGATGTCGCTGGTCACCGCCGGTGTGCTGTCGATGCTGTACGGGCCGTGGGTGCGCTCGCGGGCCCGGCGCCGGTCCGGCGAGTACGCGGTCGACGGCGGCTACGACATCACCGACGACACCATCACAATGCGCAGCGGTACGGAGTTCGGCGACATCGCCTGGGACAGGGTCAGCAAGGTGCTCGACACCCCCGGCTTCTGGATCGTGTACGTGGGCCGGATGCCGGCGACCGTGATCCCCCGTGAGTTGATGTCCGCCGACGACGTCGAGACGTTGCGGGACTTCATGGTCAACCGCGGCCTGCTCCAGACCGGGTGACGACGGGCCTCCGCTGGCGCAGGCGCTCTCAGCCGTACCGCTCGACGGGCTTTCAGCCGGTGCGTGCGTCTCAGCCGTACCGCTCGACGAGCGCGGTGCCGATCGCGGCCAGCTGGTCCCGCACCCCGGCGGGGCCGGTCACCTCCAGCCATTCGACCTGCCAGGCGAGCTCGCCGGCGAGCGTGTACTCGCTGTAGCCACGGATCACGACCTCGACGCGGCCGTCGGCCGTGGGGCCACCCACCTCGAGCCGGTCGCCGAGCGCCATCCGGAGCGTGCCGATCCCGTCGGGCGCGCAGACCGCCTGGATCTCGACGGGCATCCGCCTGCGGTCGACCTCGTCGGCGATCTCCCGCCAGCTCTCGGCAAGGTCGAAGTCCGCGGGTCGGTGCACTGGATCGTCGGTGGGGTCGACGGACGAGACGCGGTCGATCCGGAAGGTCCGCCGGCCAGACTCGGTGGTGGCGACGAGGTACCACCACGGATCTTTGGCGACGATGCCCAGCGGGTGGACGGTCCGCTCGGTTACGGTGCCGGTCCTGTCGACGTAGCCGAGCCGCACCTGGACGCCCCGGATCACCGCGTCCTGGAGTTCGTCGAGGAGGCGCGGCGGCGGGCGATCGACCCGGCCCGCCCCCCATCGTTGCGGGTCGATCGCGATCGACGACGCTGCCGCCTCGGCCGGCGCCCGGAAGGGCTCCGGCAGGGCACGGACGAGCTTGCGCAGCGCGGTTTTCACGGCCGGCGTCGTGGCCGAGGCCGGGCCGGCGACCAGGAACAGGGCGCGGGCCTCGCCTGCGGTCAACCCGGACAGGTCGGTACGGGCACCGCCGACGAGGCGCCAGCCGCCGCCCCGGCCCTGCGTCGAGTACACGGGCACCCCGGCCATGGCCAGGGCGTCGAGGTCGCGGCGGGCGGTGCGTTCGGAGACCTCCAGCTCCCGGGCGACCTCCGCCGCGGTCACCTGCTCGCGCTGTTGCAGCAGCAGGAGTACGGCCACCAGCCGGTCGGTTCGCATGCCGCCAAGATTGTCAGATAAACCGGTCATGAGGTGACCGGTTATGGTCGGCAGGATGGCGACATGAACTTTCCCGAACCCAGTCTTGTCCCCGTCAACGGTGTGAAGCTCGAAGTCTTCGAGGCTGGCCGGCAGAATGCCGGAAAGCCGATCGTGCTCTGTCACGGCTGGCCGGAGCATGCCTACTCCTGGCGTCACCAGATGCCGGCCCTCGCTGAAGCGGGCTACCACGTCATCGTCCCGAACCAGCGCGGCTACGGCAATTCGTCGCGCCCGAGCGAGGTGACCGACTACGACATCGCGCACCTGTCGGGTGATCTCGTCGCGCTGCTCGATCACTACGGGTACGACGATGCCACCTTCGTCGGCCACGACTGGGGTGCGATGGTCGTCTGGGGGCTGACCCTGCTGCATCCGGACCGCGTCAACAAGGTGATCAACCTGAGTCTGCCGTACCAGGAGCGCGGCGAGACGCCCTGGATCGAGCTGATGGAATCCGTACTCGGTGGCGACTTCTACTTCGTCCACTTCAACCGGCAGCCGGGTGTCGCGGACGCCGTGTTCGACGAGAACACCTACCAGTTCCTGCGCAACCTGTACCGGAAGAACCTGCCCATGGTGCAGCCTCGGCCGGGCATGGCGTTCATCGAGCTGGCCAGGGCGGCAGCACCACTCGGTGAGCCGGTGATGAGCGACAGCGAACTGGCCGTCTTCGTCGCCGCGTTCGAGTCGACCGGGTTCACCGGCAGCATCAACTGGTACCGCAACCTCGACCGCAACTGGCATCTGCTGGCGGACGTCGACCCGATCATCCGACAGCCCACCCTCATGATCTACGGCGACCGGGACGCGATCGCCAAGTCCGCCAGGCTGGCGGAGTTCGTGCCCAATGTGGACGTGGTCACCCTGGACTGCGGGCACTGGATCCAGCAGGAGAAGCCGGAAGAGACGACCCGGACGATCCTGACCTGGCTTGAACAGCAGGACGCCACCCGGGACAGGTAGACCCTGACGGCGTCCTGACGACCCAGGGTGGCCGTCGGCCCGAGGAGCTGAACTATCCTTCATGGATGGAAGAGTTCGAAAGCGGTTACCGTTGGGAGACCGCCAGCGCAGGACAGATCCCGGCCGGCGCGGCACCCCACGGCTACGAGGAGAACGGCGCGCTGCTCTGGGTGTGCCGCGCCGAGCTGCACGGGGGTATGCACCCGGGCCGGGTCCGTCCTGATCTTGGTGCCGCCCTTATCGCCTGGGGCGGCGCGGAGGTCAGCGTCGACGAGTACGAAGTGCTGATGGATCGCGGCGTCTGGGGCATCGGGTCAGACGGCGCAGTGCCGTCGGACGCGACGCCGGTGGGCCGGGAGCACAGCGGCGAACCGCTCTACGTCGCCCGTGCCGCGGTCGCGCCCGGCGCGCTGCACGTCGGCAAGGTGCGGCCCGCTTTCGGCGCGGCCAACATCGGGTACGGCAAGAACGAACGCACGGTCGCGACGTACGAGGTGCTGCTGGACCCGCAGCCGGCTCCTGCCGCACATGTCGACGACCGCACCGGCGTCCAGATGGAGCCCACCTACGCCGACTTCGGCACCGACCCGGCGCGCACCGGCAACGTGACCATCACCGGCATCGACCGGTCGTGGAACGCCGACGGTCACCTGGCCATCAATGCATGCGGCTCGGTCGAGCTGGAGTTCGACGTGCCCGATCCGGGCGTCGTCGGCGAGGCATGCGTCGCCGTCGTGGCGCTCGCGTCGATGCTCTCCGGCTCGCCCGGACACGCCCCGCTGACCGTTCGCCTCAACGGCAGGCCACTGGCCGACCGGCTGCGGATCCCGAACGGTGGCGGGCTGCCGCAGCGGCTGATCTTCGCCGTCTCGGCCGAGGATCTGCTGGCCGGCCGCAATACGCTGCGGGTGGAAAGCGGTGGCGATGCCAAGAGCATGCTGTGGCTGTACCGGGTGACGATCGACCCGATGCACGCACATGACCAGGCCAGGTCGGCGCTCGAAAGCCAGCTGATCGCAGATCCGGTGCTGAGGTACGCCACCAGCCGGGGTGAGGTCACTCTCTTCATCGACCGGGGCGAGCATTGCCTGCTCGAGCACGTGGCCTGGGCGGACGAGTCCGGCGCCGAGTACGCCGTCACCTTCGAGGCCCAGCAAGCCGCCTTCTACGGCTGGTGTCGCCGGCCGGGCAAGCGACCGAAGGAGTTCCGGGGCCAGCTCATCGAACGTAGTCCCGCCACCAGGGATACCTCGCGATACGTGGCCCAGGAAGGCTGGGGTGGTGGCTGGTATCCCTCGCACGACCTCCTGCTCGCGGTGGGGGTGGGTGGTCGCCCGCTCACCCGGTTGGCCTGGCGCGACAACCGGGGCGGAAACGGCACGATCGCCTTCCGTGACGACACCTTCCTGGGGACCCACCAGCGGGTCGGAGAGGGCCCTGTCGGCTACCGGGGCCGAATGAGGTAGGAGCATCGCTGCCGGGCATCCCGGCCAGGCCGGACCACACCCCCTCACCCACACAGTCGGCCGGGAGCTACCGCTGGTTTCCCGCGCGCAGCCAGGCGATGTAGTCAGCGGCAGCCGCGGCGGTGTCGTACTGGGGGTTGAATCCGGTGTCCTCGCGCAGGCGGGTGATGTCGAGCCAGCTCACCGGGCGGCCTCCGCCCGAGGCAAGTTCGCACTGGAAGCCGGGCTCGACAGAGGCGATCGCGGTGACGACTTCGGCGTTGCTTGTGGCGCGACCAGAGGCGACGTTGTACGTGGAGTTGGTCAGCTTCTCGGCGAGCTGCAGCAGCGCGAGTGCGCGACCGGTGTCCTTGACGTAGAGCAGGTCGAGAGCGTCTTCGGCGTGCGGCGGTGCGAGGAGTCCGGACAGGTCGGGTTCGCTGCGCCGGGCTGCGGCATAAGCCAGGGAGGGCGCGGCGAAGAACGGGTCGGGCAGGTGTCCGCCGGGACCCCAGGTGCCGCAGATGCGGGCGTTGATGATGTCCACGTCGGTCACGTCTGAGAGGTGGCCGGCGAGGAGTTCGGTGATCTTCTTGAACGTCGGGATGGCGTGGACGTGCCCCAAGGGGATCGGCACGTCCTCGGTGAGCGCACCTTCAGAGGTGAAGCCGTAGACGCCGATGGTGCTGGCGGTGACGACGCGGCGCACACCCCAGGTCTGCGCGACGCGGACGATGTTGAGGAACGCCTCCAGGGCTCCTCCCGTCGCTCCGATCGGGTCGACGTCGGTCGCCGGCCAGGGCAGGGCGAGGGCGAGGTGCACGATTCCGGTGATCGGGTACCGCCGGCCGACGGCGAGCAGCGCGTCGAGGTCGGCGACGTCGGCCTGGACGACGTGGATGGGCAGGTCCGCCAGGTGTGGGGGGATTTGGGGGGTGCGGCGCTGGAGCAGGACGCACTCCTCGCCGGCCTCGGCGAGGGCGCGGACGGTGTGGGAGCCGATGAACCCGACCCCTCCGGTAACGATGATCATGACAAGCCTTTCGCAGTAAGTCTGATCGTCAGCGGTACTGACGATCAGACTATGCCCTAAGATGGGAGCCGTGTCCACCGAGCCGAGCGACACCGCTGACCCGCACGAGGTCCTGGGGTACCTCCTCAAGCACGCGGCCCTGAAGCTCACCGCGTTGACCGACGCAGCGCTCGAGCCACTGGGGATCGACAGCAAGGACTTCGGAGCGCTCCGGGTCCTGGCCCACCGGGAACCGACCTCGCAGCTGCAGGTGGCGCAGACCCTCGGTATCGACCGCACCACGATGGTCGCCTTGCTGGATGTACTTGAGCGCAAGGGCATCATCACGCGACGACCGGACCCCACGGACCGGCGCAGGAACGTCGTTGAGCTCACCGAACAGGGGTTGCAGACCTACGACGCGGCACAGGTGGCGTACGGGAAGGCCGAGAGCGCGTTCCTGGCCGGGATCAGTCCGAGTGCGACAAGTCAGCTTCGCCGGACACTGCGGACCCTCGTGGAGAACTGACCCGACCCCCAGCGTCGTACGACGCACGGGCCGACTTCGCCGCATGCTGTGCTCGTGCGACGGTGGACGAGATGGCGGCCAGCTGCGGACGGGTCGGCAACCAGACGGTCCGGACACCGAGCCGCTCGTTCATCGCGGCGAGCTGGTGCTCGTAGTGGACGTCTGCAGCCGTACGCACGCCACGGACGATGACCGTGGCACCACGGCGCAGGCAGTAGGTGGCGGTCAGGCCGGCCCACGCGTCGACCTCGACGTTGCCCCAGTCCGCCGGGAGGGCGTCGCGCACGCGTACCGCCCTGGCCGTGGCCTCGGCGGTCGGTTGCTTGTCGGCGTTCACCGCCAGCAGCACGATGATCCGGTCGAACATCACCCGGGCACGGGCCACCAGGTCGCCGTGCCCCGGGGTGAACGGGTCGAACGTACCGGGATAGACCGCCAACGAACCGCGCACCGACGTCAGCCGTCCGTGATGGGGTAGCTGTTCTGGAAGGCGAGCCGCTGGTCAGCGTCCGCCGCGATGCCGTCAAGGTGATCGTCGAGGTTGACGAAGGCCTGCCAGGGTTCCTGCCCGGAGGCGGCAGCGAGACGGTCGACGACGAGTTGTTCGAGGTCGACGACCCGTTTGGCTTTCCAGATCTTGTCGGCGAGGCTGACGAGCAGGTCTTCGCACTCGATGCCGGGCGACTGCCAACTGGCGTGCGTCGCGGCGAAGCGTGCCAGGTACGGATCGATGCCGGCGTCGAGCAGAAGCTGTTGACCGGCCGGCTCGTGCCCCGAACCCGGCCCGGAGAGCTCCGCCACGTGAACGGTCTTGCCGATGTCGTGGGTGGCTGCGCCGAAGAGTACGGCGTCGCGGTCGACGGTCAGGGTCGGGTAGTGAACGGTCAGCCAGTCCGTGAGCTGGGCGGCGACGTCGTGTACGGCGCGCAGATGCGCGGCCAGCCGCGGCGGCGCGTCGAGCCTGAGCAGAAGGTCACCGACCGGAGCCGGCAGCGGCCGCAGCGGCCGCAGCGGCGGATCATCCAGGGCATGGCGCAGCGTCAACGGCATATCTGCTCCATGGCGCTCGGCTGTTGGGTCCCGGCGAACAATCGTAGGGCGCAATCAACTGACCACGTGCCGCCGGTAGCGCGCAGCCCGCTGATCGGTCCGCCAGCACCAGGGGCGTTCGGGCAGTTCGACCTTGCGTCGTACGTTGGCCGGGCATCTGGTGTCCGAGGGGTACCGGACAACCTGGACCGATCGGGTGGTCCTGATCCCTGAGGGTGAAACCGGCTGACCGCGTGGATGCCCGCAAACCTGCGCCTGACCTGGGCGGAGGCCGCGGAGCCGGAAACGATCGAGGCCCAACTTTGTCCGGAGCGTGCACCCGCCGCTCAACGTTCGCGGAGTCGAGGCCGGGCACCTCCAGGCGGCTGTGGTCGCAGCCCGGAGCTCGTACAACTCCAGCAGCCGCTTCGGATGCTCCGTCGAGGTGACGCCTACGCACGTCAAAATTGCCCCGTGAGGTGTCCGAGCGTCACCTCGATGCACGTCGGCCGTCAGCCGCGCTTCGATGGGCATCTGATGCGGGGGTGGGCAGATCGTCGAGGGTCACGGTGCCGTGCAGCAGCTCGACGACTCGGTCGGCGCTGATCACGCCCCGCCGGTAGGCGCGCATCGCCGCCTGCGCGTACGCCGGGGCGAGCGCCGGCGACCGAAGCTCCTGCGCGAACCGCGCGCCACGTACCTCGATGTAGTCGCCGACGGTCGGCCGCTGCGCCTGCAACAGGTCGCGCTCGGCCCGGGATATCAGTTCCAAGGTGTACGCGTGGGAAACAACCGCCGACCAGTTCACCCGATACTCGGCCGACAGGACGAACAGTCGTTGACGGGGGTAGTCCCACTCGCCCGACAGCTCGGCCCAGCGGGACCTGACTGACGGCCCGGGCATCAGGAAGTGGATCGCGAAGGCGTCGATCAACGCTTCCCGCTCGGACCGGCCGGAGCCGCCACTGACGTCCGCCGCGTACTAGTCGGCGAGCAGGTGGTGACCGAGCTCGTGCGCGAGATTCACCCGCCGCTGACCGGCGATCGCGGCACCGTTGACCAGCGCCACGCCCACTTGACCGGTCCGCAGATAGCCGCCGTCGATCACCCCCGGACCCAGGTCGAGCGAGAACGCGAGCAGGCCCAGCCGCTCGACCATCGCCTGCAGGTCGACCAAGGGGCCGTCTCCGCAGCCGAGCAAGGCGCGCGCTTCGGCCGCGCCGGCTTCCGCTTCGGCGAGTGTGGTGACGCCCGATTGCAGGCCTGTGGCCGCCATCGTCAGTGCTCCGACGTCGGACAGCAGCTCGACGTCGCGGCTCACGCGGTCCAGCGCGTCTTCCAGTCGCTGCACGCCATGGTCGGCCGAGATCCCGGCCCGCCTGCTGACGAGGGTCTCCGCCGGGACGGTGAGAAACCACTCGACGGTACGGCCGAGCAGCTCGGCGATCCGCGACAGCTCGAGCGCGTCCAGTTGACGCTGGCCGAGCTCGACACGGGTCAACGCCGAGCGGTGGATGCCGAGTCGTTCGGACAGCTCACGCTGGCTGAACCCGGCCAGCTCGCGGGCGGCTGCCACCCGGCCACCCACCGCTGTCCAGCTTCGCAGCCGTGCACGCATCACAGCCCCACTCCCGCCTCAATGGTGCGAAAATCGCACTACTGAAGGATAGATCGGCAAGATCTGGTACGCCTTGCATACCTCGACAGGTTGCAGGTGTAGTACCACCAGCGGTACCATCGACCCATGCCGTCCGTAGAGAAGCTCGTTGAAGCGATGCGAAGAAGCCAGCAGAACATCGCCTACAACGACCTCTACCGGGTGTGCGAGCACTACTTCGGGAAGCCGCGACAAGACAGCAGCTCCCATGCCGTGTTCAAGATGCCCTGGCCGGGCGACCCTCGAGTCAATATCCAAAACGACAAAGGAAAGGCCAAGGCGTATCAGGTGCGGCAGGTGCTCAAGGCGATCGAGAAGAAGGAGGTGCTGTGATGCAGTCCGCTGACCGGCCCAAGGTGTCTCACTTCACCTACCGCGTCACGTGGTCGGCCGAGGACGGCGAGTTTCTCGCTACCTGCGCCGAGTTCCCATCCCTCTCGTGGCTAGCATCCACCCAGATCAAGGCTCTCCAGGGAATCCAGGATCTACTGCGTGAAGTGCTCGCCGACATGGAGGAGCAGGGCGAGCAGGTGCCGCAGCCGTTCGCTGACCGCAGCTACTCAGGCAAGTTCAACCTCCGCGTCGGAGAGAGCCTGCACCGCGAACTGGCTATCCGCGCCGCTGAGGATGGCATGAGCCTCAACCAGTACGTCTTGCGAAAGCTCAACGCTGCCTGAACATAGAGCTACCGGCGACCAAGCCCCGCGAGATGGTCCGGCCAGAGAACCCTGTCGCGCCGCGTTACGGCGAGGGCGATGATCGGGTCCATGACCAGCTTCCCGGCGCAGGCGCGCCGCGTACGCGACAGCACGCTTGCGCCACAACGCAGGCTGTCCGCGTTGCGGGAGTGCACCCAGCACTGCGCGCCGTACGGATTCCGCGCCACCTGGCATTACCTGGTCGCCTCCGCGCGCATCCCACGCCGGCCCGACGACGACCCCGGCGCGCTCGTCCGCGCCGTCGACGAACTGCAGCGGGTACGCGACGTGGTCCTGCCCCGCGCAGCCGAGTACGCCGGCCAGCGCCGTCAGGAGAAGCTGGCTGGCCGGCGGTGCTTACGGACATCGCCGCCCTGGAACTCGTGGGGCTGGTCAGACATCGCCTACTGCCCCGACCCGGAACACCACCCGACAGCACCACTGGACACCGTCGTCCAAGCGGTCCTCGACCGCCAAGCAGCCGGCATCAACTCCGATACGCACTGCCTCGCGTGCGGCAACGAACGGCACCGACCCGGCCGCGTCTGCCCGACCTGCGGCGTCCATCCAGCCGGTCGCGCCGGACGCTGGTATGGCGCTGGCTGACATCGACGAATTGCTGCCCCGCTCGCGTTCGCCTCGGGACTACCTGGATCTCGTCGCCGATCCTCGAATCGACCAGGCGGTGTTGCATACCCTGGCGACCAGCCCGTACTCGTTCGTGCGCCAAGCGGTCGCCGAACATCCGCTCGCCGACGCACGAACCCTGTCTACCTTGCCGACAGACGACCTCGACCGATGGGATCGCAATCGCTTGCTCGCCACGACCGCCCGGCACCCGAACGCCGACCGGACAGTGCTGCTCGGCGTACTGGCGCAAACGCTGATGATGCTGCGGCTGCCGGACGTCAGGCCGTATGCCTGTGCCCTCGCCCTGGCTGAGCGTCCCGAGCTTGAACCCTTCGAGGTGTCGGCCCTCAACGATCAGCCTGGCGCCTCCCGCCGGATGCGCCGCGGTGTGCGTCGTCGTCTGGCCATGCGTCCACCAGCCCACCGATCGTTGTCGTCACCGGACTACGCCGATCGATCATGATCTGGCTCGCGCCTACTGCCGGCGCGCGTGCTCACGTGCCGGCGGGTAGCCGGGCTGGTCTGGCATCCAAATGTGTCGTCGAGGTGAGGCTGACGCACGTCAAAATCGCGAGGTGAGGTATCTGAGCCTCACCTCGATGAAGTCCCCGCCGTCTCGACACCCGTGTCCGCCGCCCGCAGTACGGGCGACGAGCTCTGTCGTCACTGATTCGGGCGATCCCATGACGTCCGCTTCTCTCAGCACTCGTCGTACTCGCTCTCGGGCCGCAGAGCCTGCAGGAAGGACACGAAGTCTGGGGCGAGCACGGTCACCTGGTAGTCCCACTCTTGATCTACATGGACCACCTGCGGCTCGCCGTCCGGGCCGCAGTCCCGGTAGTCGAACGCGATCATGTCGTGCCCAGCAGAGGGGCAGGTTGCGAAGTACACGCCGATCGGCGGATAGGCCCATTCCTCGATCCAGAACCGACTGCCGGCTTCACCTGCCAGCGAGTATCGCTTCTTCCTCCCGATCCCCATGATGCCGTCCACGGCGACGTGATCCTGCGCCCATGTGGTCCGGCTCGGCGCAGGGCAGCACGGGTCACGCGGTATCCCGCCGTTGTGCGACCTCATCAGCGTCAGGTACGACGTCGGCAGACGGAAGCCCAGTTCGGCCTGCACCGATGCGATCAGAGCGTCCGACGGCGGCGCGTCGACGTAGGTGTCAAGCGCGTACTCGCTGTCGTCCCAGAACGAGGCCACAGCAAGGCCAGGATAGGCGTGCTGGACGAATTCATGGAGCATAGTGCTCCTTGCGACCGGTGACGATTGCCGTGCTGTACCTGTCAGCTGGCCATCATGGGCTGCTGGATCGCAGCGACGCTTCGATGGGCATCGGGTGCGGGGAGGGCAGGTCGTCGAGGGTCACGGTCCGGTGCAGCAGCTCGACGACCCGGTCCGCGCTGATCACGCCGCGCCGGTAGGCGCGCATCGCCGCCTGCGCGTACGCCGGGGCGAGCGCCGGAGACCGAAGCTCCTGCGCGAACCGCGCGCCGCGTACCTCGAGGTAGTCGCCGGCAGTCGGCCGCTGCACCTGCAGCAGCTCGAACTCGGCCCGGGAGATCAGCTCCAAGGTGTACGCGTGGGAAACGGCCGCCGACCAGCTCACCCGGTATTCGGCGGCCAGGACGATCAGCCGTTGCCGAGGGTGGTCCCACTCGCCCGACAGCTCGGCCCAGCGGGCAATGACCGACGTTCGTGGCATGAGGAAGTGGATCGCGAAGGCGTCGATCAGCGCTTCGCGGTCGGACCGGCCGGAGCCGCCACCGACGTCCGCTGTGTACTCATCGGCGAGCAGGTGGTGACCGAGCTCGTGCGCGAGATTCACCCGCCGCCGACCGGCGATCGCGGCACCGTTGACCAGCGCCACACCTGTTTGACCAACCCGCAGGTAGCCGCCGTCGATCACCCCCGGACCCAGGTCGAGCGAGAACGCGAGCAGGCCCAGCCGCTCGACCGCCGCCTGCAGGTCGACCAAGGGGCCGTCACCGCAGCCGAGCAGGGCGCGCGCTTCGGCCGCGCCGGCTTCCGCTTCGGCGAGTGTGGTGACGCCCGATTGCAGGCCTGTGGCCGCCATCGTCAGTGCTCCGACGTCGGACAGCAGCTCGACGTCGCGGCTCACGCGGTCCAGCGCGTCTTCCAGTCGCTGCACGTCCTGGTCGGCCGAGATCCCGGCCCGCCTGCTGACGAGGGTCTCCGCCGGGGCGGTGAGAAACCATTCGACGGTACGGCCGAGCAGCTCGGCGATCCGTGCCAGCTCAAGCGCGTCCAGTTGACGCTGGCCGAGCTCGACACGGGTCAACGCCGAACGGTGTATGTCGAGTCGTTCGGCCAGCTCACGCTGGCTGAACCCGGCCAGCTCGCGGGCAGCGGCCACCCGGCCGCCCACCGCTGCCCAGCTTCGCAGCCGCGCACGCATCGGAGCTCCACTCTTCTACTACGGTGCGAAAATCACACCCCTCTATGGATACCCGGCAAGGCACCCGTGCAGGCGACGGCGTGTTCCTGTCCCACCCGTGGCCCAGTCACGTCAACCGCCTGGGCAGCTGCGCTTCTCCATCAAACAGGGCACCGCGCTGCCAGAACAGTCAAGCAGTCTGGTCTATACGCCGAGAACTCACTTCGAACTCCACGAGTCAATCGTCAGCCTCGCGCAGGGCTGCCGGCGCGGCTTGGCGAACGCTTCAAGATCGTTTAACGCGATCTTGATCGGGACCACGAGGAGATCAGACAGCTCACTCAGGTGGATGACGATCTTGCGCAAGCCGACAGGGATCCTGATCAACCTGCTAGCGACGCCGGCAGATGCAAGCCGTTGCGTAGTCGGCGGGTCAACTAACTCGGCTGAGACCAAGACCTGTCACTGGGACCAGGTGCTCGGACCTCGCAACGTTCAGCATCGACTTTCATCGCTGTTTATCGAGACCACGCATAGGGCAATGCCAGCCTGCAACGCCAGACGCAGCATACGGAGGTGGCGATCATGGATGTTCTGGGCGACGTCCTTTTCCCGGTAGCAAGCGGGCTGATCGTTGCTGCGACCGGCACCATTTTGGGGATCCTGTGGCGGAAGCGTCGGGTTCCGACCGCGTTGGTCCGATCCGTCTGGCGAGCCACATACCTCGGCAGCGTACTCCGGGAGTCGCTCCGCGTAGGCGTCTCAGAGCTCTCCGTGGTCGCACCACGGTTGTCTCCAGCCGGCCAGGAGAAGCACGTCGCGGAGATCCAGGACTCGTGGGACGAAATCAACAAACGCGGCAGGGTCCGCGTGCTGACCTTGGACTCCGACAATTGTCTGCGAGCAGGCTCTGAACTTGTCTCTCGTGGAATCGATGTCAACGTCGCCGAGCGCGGCCTAGGCGCAGAAAGCCTTAGCTACCATATTTTCTCTGGGCAAAACGGAATCGAACCGACCGCGATCGTCAACCATCACAACAAGGATCGTGACCAGCCGGCGCGAATCTCCGGCACCAGCCCGGTCCAAGTGTTCGGCGACCATTTCGAAAAAGAATGGCGCGCATCAAACTCCCTCGAAACGGTTATAGCAGAAAAGATTCTCAACCAGGCCGGAGAAGGCGGGACCCCCAATGTCGCGCAGGTCGTCCGATCACTTCAGGCCGCCCGCCACAACCTTGGCCTGAGCAACGGCGTGGTGGAGAAGGTGCTCCCGCACCTGGCCTTCCGCCACAGTGCATCCGTCATATTCGTTGTCGGACTCCCTGGAACCGGGAAATCCCATCTCCGCAAGATTATCGTCGAGATGCTCCAGCGCAGCCGGGTTCGATGCCGCTCGCTCAGCGACTACCCATACGCCTTCCAGGGCTTCATCCACGAACTACTCAAGCTTGAAGGGACGACGACTGGTGGGTTCACGCCATACCCCGGTGGCGCGTTCACCGTCGGGAGCGAAAGCGTCTTGACGCCTGCGCTGCGTGCGCTCGCCAACGTCGTACGGAACACTCTGAACGAGTCGGAGGTGACGTTGGTTGAGTTCGCACGATCGGACCTAGTTAGGGCGCTGTACGAATTCGATGACATCCGGTCGCGATCCCAGGTCCTGTACGTAACTGCGCCGGCGGAACTGCGTGCCACGCGACTGCGCCGACGTGCGGAGCCACCCGAGTCCCGCATCGACGGCGGAACGCTATCCTTGGTCCTGCCGGACAACCACCTGCTACCCAGCATCGCCGAGCAAGGGCTCTACGGCTCGGACGACTCGCACCAGCTTGCCCGTCACCTCCGGTGGCGCGGTCGCGTGCACCAGATCGACAACAGCATCGATGATGGTGGTCAGCGAGCCCAAGGTTCGTTGGATCGGTTCGTGAGCCAAATCGTGGACCAGTATCGTCCCACCGAGGTAGTCGGTTCACGCAGGTAGTTCGATCTTTCAAGGGGATGCAGCAGGGTTAGTGGGGAGGGTCAGTGGCGGCGGTGGGCGGCGCCGTCGAGGCGGTGGCGGGCGATGGTGAACAGTTCGGCGATCTCGGCCGGCAGGCGGGCGGCGGTTTCCCGGTGCAGGTGGCGGCGGGCCGCCGGCGGCAGGCCGGTGAGCACGAAGTCGTCCAGCCCGGTCACCAGACACAACCCGCCCAGCCGCGCCTCCAGATCCGGCAGCGGCTCACCGCGCTGTAGGCGTACGGTCAGGCGGGCCCAGGCCCAGGCGGCCCGGTTCATGTCCGTCGGCACATGGACCACGGCGGTGGTCAGCAGCCGGCGGCGTACCGTCCGGGGCCGGACCACGCCCGCCGCGGTCAGCCGCCGCGCGACCTGGCCATGCGCCCGCGGCGCCAACAACGCCAACCACGTCCCTACCCGCCGGTGTCGCGGCTCCGCCGCCAGCCAGCGCAGGATCCAGCCGCCGAGCACGTCCACCGGTACGTGCCGCGCGGCCAGCCACAACCGGCCACTGTGCACCCGCAACGCGCCCGCGTCGACCAGGTCGGCCAGCAGGGCGGCGGCCAGACCGTACCCGACCGGCCCGGCCGGCAGACGCGGCCGA
>NZ_JBSWXD010000152.1:0-16857 GCF_056160425.1 Micromonospora sp. ABR4_055 | reverse complement strand
GGGGTGTGGGTGCGTGTAATGGAAACAAATTTTCTCTTTTGTCGGTTTTTTTTTTTGCTCTTCATTTTGTTCTTTTTTTCTCTTTCCCCTCCCTTTCTTCCCCACCGGACACCGGCCCGGACCGCAGCTCAGGCCTGGCCGACCTCGAACCGGACGAAACCAGTCACGTCGATGCCGGCCTCAGCCAGCACCTTCTTGACCGTCTTCTTGTTGTCCGCCACCGAGGCCTGCTCCAGCAGGACGAAGTCCTTGAAGAAGGCGTTCACCCGGCCCTCGATGATCTTGGGCATGGCCGCTTCCGGCTTGCCCTCCTCGCGGGCCGTCTGCTCGGCGATCCGGCGCTCCGACTCGACCGTCTCCGCCGGCACCTCCTCACGGGTGAGGAAGCGCGGCCGCATCGCGGCGATCTGCATCGCCACGCCGCGGGCGTCGGCGTCGGCCGCCTCGTCCTCCTTGCCGGAGTACGCCACCAGGACGCCCACCTGCGGCGGAAGGTCCTGCGCCTTGCGGTGCAGATAGACCGTGACGGTGCCGTCGAGCCGGGCGAACCGGTTGAGCACCAGCTTCTCGCCGATCTTGGCGGACTGCTCCTGGACCGCGTCGGCGACCGGCCGGCCGTCCGGCAGGGTGGAGCCGAGCAGCACCTCAGCGTCGGTGGCCTTGATCTGCTCTCCGTGCTCGACCAGCAACTGCGCGAAATCGATGAAGTCGGTGTTCTTCGCGACGAAGTCGGTCTCGCAGTTGAGCTCCAGCAACGCCGATCCGGCGTGGGCCACCAGACCGTTCGCGGCGGTGCGGCCGGCCCGCTTTCCGACGTCCTTGGCACCCTTGATCCGCAGGATCTCTACGGCCTTGTCGAAGTCGCCCTCGGCCTCCTGCAGCGCCTTCTTGCAGTCCATCATGCCGGCGCCGGTGAGGTCGCGGAGCTTCTTGACGTCCGCGGCGG
Source organism: Micromonospora sp. ABR4_055 (assembly GCF_056160425.1). NCBI lineage: Bacteria > Bacillati > Actinomycetota > Actinomycetes > Micromonosporales > Micromonosporaceae > Micromonospora > Micromonospora sp. ABR4_055. Next base: position 15,911 of record NZ_JBSWXD010000152.1, on the reverse strand, counting down.
TGAAGTTGGACATGACTCTCTCTTCAGTCTCGTCAGACGGCTTGGGTGGTCGTCACTCCGCGGCGGCGGCAGCGGGCTCGTTTTCCTTGCTGGCCGAGGGCTCGTTCTCCTTGTTGGCCGGCCCCTCGAGCAGCTCGCGCTCCCACTCGGGCAGCGGCTCATCGGTGGCCACGGCGCCCGGCTCCGGCTTCTCCTCGGCACCACGCGACTTGCCGGAACGGGCGATCAGGCCGTCCGCCACGGCGGTCGCGACGACCCGGGTGAGCAGCTCGGCGGAGCGGATCGCGTCGTCGTTGCCCGGGATCGGGAAATCGACCTCGTCCGGGTCACAGTTGGTGTCGAGCACCGCGATCACCGGAATGCCCAGCTTGCGGGCCTCGTCAACGGCGATGTGCTCCTTCTTGGTGTCGACGACCCAGATCGCCGCCGGCACCTTCTGCATGTCCCGCAGACCGCCGAGCGTACGGCTGAGCTTGTCCTTCTCCCGGGACAGTTGCAGGGTTTCCTTCTTGGTGTAGCCCTGCGCGGTGCCGGTCAGGTCCAGCGCCTCCAGCTCCTTCATCCGCTGCAGTCGCTTGTACACCGTCTGGAAGTTGGTCAGCATGCCGCCGAGCCAGCGGTGGTTGACGTACGGCTGACCGACCCGGGTCGCCTGCTCGGCGATGGCCTCCTGTGCCTGCTTCTTGGTCCCGACGAACAAAATGTTGCCGCCGTCGGCCACCGTGTCACGGACGAAGGTGTACGCCTTCTCGATGTAGTCGAGAGTCTGGCGCAGGTCGATGATGTAAATGCCGTTACGCTCGGTGAAGATAAACCGCTTCATCTTCGGGTTCCAGCGCCGGGTCTGGTGCCCGAAGTGCACACCGCTCTCCAGCAGCTGACGCATGGTCACCACGGCCATGGTGTCTTCTCCCTTTTGTCCCTGGTTGTCACGCCGGCCGGCGGCCGAGCGTCCTGGCGCCCGGTCGGCGATCATGGTGGGCCTGAGTGATCAGGACCAGGGGACCGTCGCCCCCACGGCTGTCGCCGGGGAGAAGGGCGCGCGAGGTCGACCGCGCGAGGCGGTCGCCGGTTGTCAAGTGTACGCCCTGCGCCGGGTCGCGACCCGGCCAGCCCGCAGGGTTCAGCCCGCGAGTCCGGCCACCACGAACAGCAGCAGGCCGACCAGCAGGTGCGCGGTCGGCGGACGCAGCAACGCCTCGACCGGAGAACCCACCTTGGTCGCCCCGGTGGCCAGCGCGTAGAGACCGATACCGAACGCGGGCAGACCGATCATCAGCGCCGTACCGGCGACCACCGCGCCGACCTCGGCCGGATCGGCGAGCGCTCCATCGAGCAACAGCCGCAACGCCGGCACCTCGAAGATCATCACCAGGACGGCGAACAGGATCCCCAGCGCAGGACGTCGACTGCGGTACACCCCGTCGCTGACGACGCTGCCCGCTGGTGCCCGCCGGCCGCCGTACTCCCCGATCGGTGGTGGATCACCGGCCGGACGGGGCGTGACCGGTGGCATGAGCCCGGTGGGGATGTCGACCGAACTGGCCGACTCGTCCGGCCGCCCCTGGTCGGACCGCCGGCCGGGATCGGACCGCCTTGCGGAGTCGGACCGCCGGCCGGGATCGATTGCCGGACCGGGCTCGGGCCGAGGCTCCGCAGTCGCGAACGGTGGACCGCTCGCTGTTCCGGGAGGTGCCGACGTCGGCGGAGCAAACGGCGGGGCCGACGCGGGCGCAAACGGCGGGGCCGACGCGGGCGCCCCGTACGGCGGGGCCGACGCGGGAACTCCGCCGTACGGCGGTGCCGACGCCGGGTCCGGCGCCGCGCGCCGTCGGCCCCCTTCCGTCGTGTCCGCCCGGGTAGCCCGGGCGGCCCGAAGTTCACCGGTACCGTCGCCGCTGGCGTACCGGCTGGTGCCGCCGAACGGGTCGTCACCGAGCCGGTCGCTGCTCGAGTCGGAGGATTGCCAGGACGGATCGACGTAAGTGCGCTCGGAGTACCACCGGGGATCGGGGTCGTCCGGATAGTTTCGGTTCGGGTCCACGGACAGGGACCGTATGTCACCGCAACCGCCGCCGCCACTCGGGTCCGCTCCACGGACGTCCCCGACGATCTTGTACCGGTGCTGGTCAGACCGGCGCTAGCAGGCCGGCGGCCGGTGCCGTCGCGGCGTCCACAGCCTGCCCGCCGTCCACAACCACGGCGTACCGCACCCGACATCGGCCGTCACCGCCGGGCACTTTGCCAGACATGACCAACATCAGGCAGGCCGTCGGCGCCTACGGCGAACGCTGCGCCGTACGGCACCTCATCGACGCCGGGCTCGTCGTCGTCGAACGCAACTGGCGCTGTACGGCCGGCGAGATCGACATCATCGCCCGGCACGCCGACACCATCGTGTTCTGCGAGGTGAAGACCCGCCGCAGTGGCCGCTACGGCGCGCCGGAGGAAGCGGTCACCACAGCCAAGGCCCGGCGGATCCGCCGGCTGGCCGCCGGCTGGCTGGCCGCGAACCCGGGACATGGCCGGCGGCCGGTGCGATTCGATTTGATCTGCGTGACCGTCGGTCGGTCCGGCGCGGCCCAGGTCCGGCACCTGACGGCGGTCTTCTGACCACCGTCGCCCGACCGGTCGGCGTCGGCTGGCAGCCGTTGCCTGGCAGCCGTTGCCTAGCATCCGGCATCGACCGGTCGCCGCGTTGTCCACAGCGGGACCTTTGTCCACAGGCGCGCCCCTTCCCGGCCCGGCGCCCGGGTCGCCGACAGCGACCGTCGAGCCATGAGAAACGACATCCGCCGCCCGCCGCGCACCGACGACCGACCACCCTCCACGACGGACGGCCCACCGGTGGAGACCGGGCGATGAGCTACGCGAAGGTGCTCTGCGTCGGTCTGGTCGGCGTCACCGGACATCTCGTGGAGGTGGAGGCCGACCTCGCCGCTGGGCTCCCGGCAGTGATCATCTCGGGGTTGCCGGACACCACCCTGCATGAGGCACGGGACCGGGTACGCGCCGCGATCGTCAACTCCGGGCAGCACTGGCCGAACCGGCGGATCACCGTCAACCTGCTACCGGCGACGCTGCCCAAGGTCGGTTCGGGGTTCGATCTCGCAGTGGCCACCGCGCTGCTCGGCGGCACCGGAGAGCTGCCGCTCGCCCCGGTCGACGGTGTGGCGCTGCTCGGCGAGTTGGGCCTGGACGGCACCGTACGACCGGTGCGCGGGCTGCTGCCGATGGTGGTGGCCGCAGCCCGGGCCGGGGTGACCCAGGTGGTGGTGCCGGCCGCGAACGCGGCCGAAGCGGCGGTGGTGCCGGGAGTCCGGGTCAAGGCCGTCGACACGCTGCACCGGCTGATCGCGTTCATCCGTGGCGCCGGCGAGCTGCTCGATCCGCCGCCACCGAAGCCGGGCACCATCCAGGCCGGCCCGGACCTCGCGGACGTAGCCGGGCAGGCGTTCGGCAAGCGGGCCTTGGAGATCGCCGCAGCCGGCGGCCACCACCTGGCGCTGATCGGGCCGCCCGGTGCCGGCAAGACCATGCTGGCGGAACGGCTCCCCGGCCTGCTGCCGCCGTTGGACGACGCGGCGGCGCTGGAGGTCTCCGCGTTGCACTCGATCGCCGGGGTGCTGCCACCGGGCAGCGCCCTGCTACGCCGACCGCCGTTCCAGGCCCCGCACCACTCGGCGACCGTCGCATCGCTGGTCGGCGGCGGTTCCGGGCTGGCCCGCCCCGGCGCGGTCTCGCTGGCTCACCACGGCGTCCTGTTCCTTGACGAGGCACCCGAGTTCCACGGCCGGGTGCTGGATTCGTTGCGGCAGCCGCTGGAGAAGGGGCGGGTGCTGATCACCCGCGCCCTGGGGGTCACCGAGTACCCCGCCCGGTGCCAGCTCGTGCTGGCGGCCAACCCGTGCCCGTGCGCCCGACCGGCCGGCGACCAGCTCTGCGAGTGCCCGCCCGTGGTACGGCGCCGCTACCGCAACCGACTGTCCGGTCCGCTGATGGATCGCATCGACCTGCAGGTGAGCCTCACCGCGCTGCGGGCCGTGGACCTGATGACGACCCAGACGCCGGCGGAACCGACCGCGACGGTCGCCGACCGGGTGGCCGCCGCCCGCGAGGCCGCCCGGCAGCGCTGGGCCAACCAGGGGTGGCGGACCAACTCGGTGGTCCCCGGGCCCGCGTTGCGACGCCCGCCGTGGCGGCTGCCCGCCGGTGAGACCGCCGCACTGCGCCGCCGGCTGGACGTCGGTGCGATCTCCGCCCGGGGCTTCGACCGCATTCTGCGACTCGCCTGGTCAATCGCGGACCTGGACGGACGGTCCCGGCCGGACTCGGCCGACATCGACGAAGCCATCCAGCTGCGGACGGGCGAGCTGTGATGCCGGGCGCCGAGACGGCCGGCAGCCGGCTGGCCCGGATCGCGTTGACCTGGCTCGCCGAGCCCGGAAACGAAGCCGTTCACCGGCTCGTCGGGGCGGTCGGCCCGGTCGAGGCGCTGGCCCGGCTGCGCGCCGGGCGGAGCCCGGACGACCCGACCCGGACGGCGAGCTCCGCGCGGCTGGCGACCGCCGATCCGCTGCAGGTGGCCGCCGCCGCCCTCGACCGGGCGGCGCGGGTCGGCGCCCGGCTGGTGACGCCGGACGATCCGGACTGGCCGTGCCAGGTTGAGGACCTGACCCGGCTGGCCCGTCGCCCCGGCGGGGGGTCGGGCGGTGCCGGTTTCGGAGATTCCCGGGGCGGCGCGCCCCCGCTGGCCATGTGGATCCGTGGGCCGTTGCCGCTCGCCGAGGCGCTGGCCCGGTCGGTCGCCGTGGTCGGCTCCCGGGCGCCCAGCGAGTACGGACGTCACGTCAGCATGGAGTTCGGCCACGGCCTTGCCGAGCAGGGTTGGACGATCGTCTCCGGAGGTGCGTACGGCATCGACGCCTGCGCCCATCGCGGTGCGCTCGCCGCTGGCGGCAGCACGGTGGCGGTGCTGGCCTGCGGGATCGACCGGCCGTACCCCACCGGCAACACGGCGATGTTCGACCAGATCGTCGAGTCCGGGCTGCTGGTCAGTGAGTGGCTGCCCGGCGCCGAGCCGCTGCGGCACCGGTTCCTCACCCGCAACCGGTTGATCGCCGCCGCGACGGCCGGGACCGTGCTGGTCGAGGCCGGTGCCCGCAGCGGGGCCGCCCAGACGGTCCGGCGCGCGTTGGCCCTGGGCCGGGCGACCATGGTGGTGCCGGGGCCGATCACCTCCGCCGTGTCTGTCGGCTGTCACGAGATTCTGCGCGACCACCCGCAGGCCCGGCTCGTCGCCGGGGTCGCCCACGTGCAGGAGGAGATCGGCCGGATCGGTATCGACCTCGCACCGCCACCGCGCGGGCCCGAGCGTCCCCGTGACTCGCTCGATCCCCAGACGGCGCGGGTCCTGGAGGCGGTTCCCGGCCGCGGCTCGGTCGACCTGGACGAGCTGGCCGGCCGGGCCGGCGTCGACATCCGCACCGCGATGCGTTCGGTCTCCGCGCTGCAGGCCCGAGGGCTGCTCACCGGCGCGGACGGGCGCTACCGGTTGCCGCCACGGTCCGGCACCGGGGTCGGCCGGCGTGGCGACTTGACCGATCGGGCCGCCGGGCCGACGGTCGGGAAGTGAGCGACGACGACAGCCGGGGCACCGCCGCGCGGCACGCCGGTCTGCCGTCCGGCCTGCGCGACGCCGTGGACGCGTTCGCGCGGCACCTCGCTCTGGTCGACAACCGTTCGGCCCACACCGTACGGGCGTACGTCGGTGACGTCGTGTCGCTGCTCGATCACGCAGCCCGGATGGGGGTCCACTCCCCCGCCGGGCTCGACATCACGGTGTTGCGTAGCTGGCTGGCCAGGCAACGGACGTTCGGCGCCGCCCGGGCCACGCTGGCCCGGCGGGCGGCGGCCGCACGCGCCTTCAGCGGCTGGGCGCACCGCAGCGGGTTGACCGGCGCCGATGCCGGTGCGGCCCTGGCCAGCCCTCGGCCGCACCGGACGCTGCCGGCGGTGCTGCGCTTCGAGCAGGCCGCGCAGCTGATGCCGCACGGCGACGGCACCGGCTCGCAGGCTCAGCCGGCCGGGGAACAGACCCGGGAACCGACCGGCACCGGTCCGGACGGCCCGCTGCGGCTGCGCGACCGACTGGTCCTGGAGCTGCTGTACGCGACCGGGGTCCGGGTGAGCGAACTCTGCGGGCTCGACCTCGCCGACCTCGACCCGGGCCGGCGGGTACTCCGGGTGCTGGGCAAGGGCGGCCGGGAGCGGACCGTGCCGTACGGAGTGCCGGCCGGGGCGGCGCTCCACGACTGGCTGGTCCATGGGCGACCAGCGCTCGCGTCGCCCCACTCCGGCGAGGCGCTACTGCTCGGCGCGAAGGGCGGCCGGCTCCAGGCCACGGTGGTACGCCGCATCGTCACCGCGGCTGCCCGCGACGCGGGTGTACCCCGCGTCACCCCGCACGGACTGCGCCACTCGGCGGCCACCCACCTGTTGGAGGGTGGCGCCGACCTGCGATCGGTCCAGGAGTTGCTCGGGCACGCCTCGCTGGCCAGCACCCAGCTCTACACCCACGTGTCGGTGGAACGGTTGCGGGCGGCGTACCGGCAGGCCCATCCGCGGGCCTGAGGCTGCCGGCCCGGGGAGGGGCTGCTCACCGGACCGGGCCGAGACGGCTCGCCTACGATATGCCGATGAGCGGCGGCCTGGTCCCACCCGAACCGCTACCTGGGGCACGGATGCTGTTCTCCCTCGACCCGGCGGTCACCCACCTCAACCACGGCGCGTTCGGCGCGGTCCCAGTCACGGTGCAGCGGGTGCAGCAGCGGCTACGCGACGAGATGGAGGCCGACCCGCAGCGGTTCTTCACCCAGGGTCTGCTGGACCGGATCGGCCACACCCGCCGCCATCTAGCCGCTTTCCTCGGTGCCGACCCGGAGTGCGCCGCACTGGTCGACAACGTCACCGTCGCCGCCGCGACCGTGCTGCAGACGCTGCGTCTGGGCAGCGGTGACGAGGTGCTGTTGACCGACCACGGGTACGGCGCGGTCGCGCTCTCGGTCGAGCGGGAGTGCCGACGCACTGGCGCGACGGCACGCGTCGTAGCCGTGCCGCTGGGGGCGCCGGCTGAGGAGGTCGTCGAGCGGCTGCGCGCCGCGCTCCGGCCGGGCCAGACCCGGCTGCTGGTGGTCGACCAGGTCACCTCGCCGACCGCACAGGTGTTCCCGGTCGCCGAGCTGGTCCCGGTAGCCCGTGACGCCGGCGTACCGGTCCTGGTCGACGCCGCCCACGTACCGGGGATGCTGGCGGTCGAGGTCGACCAGATCGGCGCCGACTTCTGGGTGGGCAACCTGCACAAGTGGGCGTTCGCGCCGCGCGGCACGGCGCTGTTGGCGGTCGCGCCCCGGTGGCGGGAACGGTTAGAGCCGCTGGGGGTCTCCTGGGAGCAGGAATCCGGGTTCCCGTCGCGGGTGGAGTGGCAGGGCACCCGTGACTACACCGCGTGGCTGGCTGCGCCGGCTGGCCTGTACGCGTTGCGCAGCCTCGGCCTGGACCGGGTCCGGGCGCACAACGCCGCACTGGCCGGTTACGGCCAGCGGACCATCGCCGATGCGCTGGGGGTCCCGCCGCAGCGGCTCCCGGTACCCGATCCGCGCCGGCCAGAGTCGGCCCAGCTGGCCATGCGGCTGGTCCCGCTACCGGCCGGCGCGGCCGACAGCGCTGCCGCAGCGGCCGCGCTGCGTCGTCGGATCGCCGACGAGCTGGCCACCGAGGTGTCGGTCGCCTGGTGGTCCGGTCGGGCGTGGCTGCGAATCTGCGCTCAGGTGTACAACCGGGCAGCAGACTACGACCGGCTCGCGGAACTGCTGCCCACGCTGCTACACCGGGCCGGCTGACCCGAGCGGCAGCAGGCGGACACGTCCGTTGCCGAGCAACAGCAACGGGTCAAGGTAGCTGCCGTCCGTCAGCCGCAGGCCCCAGTGCAGGCACGCGTCGGCAGGACAACCCGGATGGCCTTCGGTAACGGTGCCGATCGGACGACCGGCGCTGACCGCGGTGCCGACGGCGAGCCAGCCGTCCACGGGTTCGTAGGTGGTCCTGAACCCACCCGGGTGACTGATGCTCACCACGCCCCGGTCGACGATCCGACCGGAGTAGCTGACCGTGCCGGCTCCAGCGGTATACACGGTGGCGCCGACGTCGGCGGTGAGATCGACGCCCCGGTGTCCGCGCCCCCACGGCACCGGGGGCGGGTCGAACCGGCGGCTCAGCGTGACGGCCCCGGCCAGTGGCGGATGGAAACGCGGGTCTGCAGCTGGGCGCGCGGACCCGGTCGGTGGTGGTCCGGCAGCGGCGACCAACGCCGTGGCGGGGACCGCGGGCGCAGTGCTGAACAGGATCGTCGCTACCAGCATCGGCAGGAGCAGTATTCTCATGCCGACAACCTGGCACCCGACCGGGGCAGGGCCTCGACGAGCGGACGACAGACTGTGGATACTGACTCAACTGTGGAGAACGGAACCTCGTCGCAGTCGATCTGCTAAGGACCGGCCGGCCGATGTGTCGAGTCTCGGTCGCCGACGGTGCCCGTCGATACCCGGTTCCCGGACGACCTGGTGGCGCCCATTGAAGTCAGCCGCTGAATCCGGAATCTGCCGGTAGTGAGATTTCCGGCTTGTCCAACTCTTCCACATTTACATCCTTGAACGTCATCACTCTGACGTTCTTCACGAAACGGGCAGGACGGTACATGTCCCACACCCAGGCATCGTGCATCTCGACCTCGAAGTACACCTCGCCGTCAGAATTGCGCACGTGCAGGTCGACCTGGTTCGCCAGGTAGAAGCGACGCTCGGTCTCGACGACGTACGAAAACTGGCGGACGATGTCGCGGTACTCCCGGTAGAGCTGCAGCTCCATCTCTGTCTCGTACTTCTCGAGATCCTCGGCGCTCATCGCCATCCGCCTTCCATGACCACATCTTCCCCCAGTAGCGCCGGTTGGCGAAGCTGCTCGTCCAACGCCACGCCGACGGTACCCCGTACGGGGTCCGGACGCCCCATCGGCTCACGGATGCCGATACCGGCCGAGTCGGTTCCATCGGCCCGGTCAGCTTCGGCGGCCGGTCGGCGGGAGCGGGGCGGGCTCGCGGACCGGCCGGAGGCAGCCGCTACGTTGACGTACGAGAACCGGTGCTCGGCACACGGCCCCTGCCGACTCAGCGCGGCCTGATGCTCGGCGGTGGCATAGCCCTTGTGCTCGGCGAAACCGTAACCCGGGAACCGCCCGTCGAGCTCGACCATCAGCCGGTCCCGAGTGACCTTCGCGAGCACGCTGGCCGCCGCCACGCAAGCCGCCACCCGGTCACCCTTCCACACCGCGAGCCCGGGCGCTCCGAGCCCGTCGACGCCGAACCCGTCGGTCAACACGTACTCGGGTGCGGGACTGAGCCCGGCCAGCGCCCGGCGCATCGCGGCGAGATTGCACACGTGCAGGCCCCGACGGTCGATCTCGTCCGCTGGAACCACCACGATCCGGTGGGCGAGTGCCCGGTCACGGACCGAGGCGTAGACCCGCTCCCGCGCCCCCGGGGTGAGCAGCTTCGAATCGGCCAGCCCGTCGATCTCACCCCGCCGGCCCGGCGCGAGCACCACCGCAGCCGCCACCAGCGGCCCGGCACACGCACCCCGACCGGCCTCGTCGGCGCCGGCGACCTGGGCGAATCCGCGTCGGCGCAGGGCCTGCTCCAACGCGTAGAGCCCGGCGTCACGGCGCACCACGGTACGCGGTGGAGTCAGCACGGTTCGGCCTCTCCCGTCAGCCGGCGCAGCAGGGTCGGCAGCTCAGGCGGATAGACCCGTTCCGGGGTGGCCGCGAGCTCGCCGATCGGCCACCACCGGTGAGCGTCGATCGTACGGCGTTCGATGGCGTCGAACCCGCTCGTGTCGACCTGCCAGTTGGGCACCCGCAGCAGGAAGAAGTGCTGTTCCTGGCGGTACCACCGTCCGTCGAACGGGAACTCGACGGTTTCCTGCCAGACCGGCGTGCCCAACTCGGTCGGTGTCACCCGCAGCCCGGTCTCCTCGGCCAACTCGCGGACCGCGCCGTCGGCCGGGGTCTCGCCGGGCTCCAGTCCACCGCCGGGGGTGAACCAGTACCGGTGCCCGGGACGGGCCGGGTCGTACCCGCGGAGCAGCAGCACCCGACCCGCCGAGTCGACGAGCAGGACCCGGGCCGCGTGCCGGTTGCACGCCGGCTTTGGCGCTCGGTCCACCGTCAGCTCCGCGTCGGTCACCCGACCAGAGTAGGAGAACAAGCCGACCGGCACGACACGTGGGCCGCTGCCACCGCCGACCGCACCGTCCGGGACGGCGTGACGTGACCGGTCACGGTCCCGAACTCGGCACGGTCTCGAACGGCTCCGGCACGGTGAGCCAGGTGGCCCGGTCCAGTGGCCAGAAGACGGTGAACGCCCGGCCGACCACGGAGTCCTCGGTGATGGTGGCGTAGTCGATGTCGCCGCTGCGGTCCCAGTGCTCCAGCGAGTCACCCGATGCCGAGCGATGGTCACCCATCACCCAGAGCCGTCCTTCCGGCACGGTGATGTCGAACGGACCGACCGCTGCGGGATCGCTGATCCCGCCCTCGGAGTAGATGTACGGCTCGTCCAGCGGCTGGCCGTTGATGATCAACCGTTCCTCGGCGTCACAGCACTCGACCCGGTCTCCGCCGACCCCGATGACCCGCTTGATGAAGTCCTCACCGTCCGGGTTGCTGCTCCACTCCGGTGGGGCCCGGAACACGACGATCTCGCCGCGTTCGGGCGACCGGAAGTGGTAGACGACCTTGTTGACCAGCACCCGGTCGTTGATGTCGAGGGTGTGCTCCATCGACGGCGACGGGATGTAGAAGGTCTGCAGGACGAACGCCCGGACCAGGACCGCGACGAGGACCGCCACACCCAACAGGATCGGTAGTTCACGCCAGAAGGAACTGGGCTTCTTCTCGGTCTGCTCGTCGATCACAACCGGAGCCTACGACGTCTGGCTGAGGACAGCGGCACGGAGCGCGAAGCGAAAAGTAGCGGAATCATCACTGGCAGCACAACCACCAGGTCACCGGAGGTCTCCGGAACGTCCCCCGGCTGATCGACCGCCGCCGGAGTCGGAGCCGTCGGCGGCAGGCTGTCGAAGGTGTCCGGCACGGACAGGCCGTCCCAGCGATCCTGGGGCCAGACGATCACGAAGGCCCGGCCGATGACGTTCTCGATCGGCACCGAGCCCTGACAGCGGGAGTCCTGTGAGACCAGTCGGTGGTCACCCATCACGAACAGGTGTCCAGGCTCGACCACGACCTCAGCGAACTGCCGGGACCGGCACTCACCTGGGCTCGGTGGGACGTCCAGCGGCGAGTCCTCCAGGACGTAGCCGGCCTCGTCCAACGGCTGGTCGTTGACGGTCAGCCGGCCCTGGTCGTCACAGCAGCGAATCCGGTCGCCCGGTACGCCGATGACCCGCTTGATGAAGTCCTTCTCACCGGGCCGGCCAACCCCGACCAGATCACCAACGGTGCGGCCGAGTTTGGCGACGAAACCGAGGTCGGGGTCGTCGGTGTGCTCCGGTGCCCAGTCGTTGGTGCCCCGAAAGACGACGACCTCGCCGCGCACCGGATCCCGGACGTCGTAAACGACCTTGTTGACCAGCACCCGGTCACCGACCAGCAGTGTGTCCTCCATGGAGCCGGACGGGATGAAGAACGCCTGCAGCAGGAAGGAGCGGATCAGCACCGCCAGGCAGAAGGCCACCACCAGCAGCAGCGGCAACTCCTGCCACAGCGGCATCTGCCGACGCCTGCGCTGCACCATCTGCATGCCGGACTGGCCCGACCGACGCGGGCGCGCTACCGCCCGGCCGTCCCGACGGTTGCGCTGCGACCGCGCCCCCGACGAGGCACGCCGCTGCCACTGATCCTGGTCTCCTTGTGGATACACGCTACGCATCTCCCCGGTCCCGAGACACGGCGCTACCGCCCACGGCGCCTCTCGTCAGGCGCCACGAGCGGTAGCACAGTTGACTCCCGCCGCCACGACGGATGCCGCGGATGTAGCGCTCCCCATCGGTCACTACCGCAAGGGTAGTTGGCGAAAGCTCCCAGCGGCAGTCCTGAGATCGGGAACCGGGATCAGCGGGCTCAGCTGACCTGCTTCTCCCGCTTTTCCTTGATCTTGGCGGCCTTGCCACGGAGTTCCCGCAGGTAGTACAGCTTGGCGCGACGGACGTCACCACGGGTCACCATCTCGATCCGGTCGATGGCCGGGCTGTTGACCGGGTAGGTCCGCTCGACTCCGACACCGAAACTGACCTTGCGGACGGTGAAGGTCTCCCGCAGGCCGGCACCCTGCCTGCGGATCACCACGCCCTGGAAGACCTGCACCCGGGAACGGTTACCTTCGACGACCCGGGCGTGCACCTTGAGCGTGTCACCGGCGCGGAAGTCCGGAAGGTCGGTCCGCTGCGACTGGGCGTCAAGAGCGTCCAGCGTGTTCATCGCTGCATCCTTGGGCTACTCAAGGCGCACCGTCTCGCGGTGCGCGGATGGATGATTCTGATCCCGGGCCGGAACGCTCGACGCCTCAGCATTCGATGCCGCAACGTTCGACGCCTTCCCGCTGGCGGGATCCTCGCAGCCGGACACGCATGCCCGTCTGCGGCAACCCCACTACTCTGCCACATCACCGGCCGGCAGTTGAAATCCGGCCGCAACCAGCAGCGCAATGTCTCTTTTGTCAAGTTTTCCGGCCGGCAGTCCGGCGAGCAGATCCGGCCGACGCGATACGGTACGGAGCAGCGCCTGGTCTCGCCGCCACCGGGCGATCCGGCCGTGATCGCCCGATCGTAGTACCTCCGGCACCTCGCGTCCCCGCCACTGCGGCGGCTTGGTGTAGACCGGCCCCTCCAGCAACCCGTCCGAGTGGGACTCCTCGACGAGCGATCCGGCGTTGCCGAGCACTCCGGGAATCAACCGGGTCACCGCCTCCAGGATGGCCAGCACGGCGACCTCACCGCCGAAGATGACGAAATCGCCGAGGGACACCTCGGTCACCGGCAGCGCTCCCGCCGCCTCGTCGATCACCCGCTGGTCGATCCCCTCGTAGCGGCCACAGGCGAAGATCAGTCGAGGCTCGGCGGCCAACCGCTGCGCCATCGCCTGGTCGAACCGCTCCCCCACCGGGGTCGGCACCACCAGCCGCGCGGGCGGCCGTCCGGCAGCAGCCAGCTCGTCCAGCGCCGCGCCCCACGGCTCCGGGCGCATCACCATCCCGGCACCACCGCCGTACGGGGTGTCGTCCACCGTCCGATGCACGTCGTGCGTCCAGCGGCGCAGGTCGTGCACCTCGACGCTGAGCAGGCCGGCTCGGCGTGCCCGGCCGATCAGCGACAGGTCCAGCGGCGCCAGGTAGTCCGGAAAGATCGTGACGACGTCCACCTGCAGCGCCACCGCGCCGGATGGCATCGGAGCGCTCACAGGTCGAGCAGGCCGGGTGGGGCGTCGACGACCACCCGCCCACCGGGGAGATCCACTTCCGGCACGATCGTCCGGACGAACGGCACCAGGGCGGACCCGCCGCCGGGCCGGCGGAGCACCAGCAGATCGGATGCGGGCGCGTGGTCGATCCGGGCCACCTCGCCGAGGACCTCGCCGGACGACGTGACCGCCGTCAGGCCGACCAGCTGGTGATCGTGGTACTCGTCCGGATCCTCCGGGGTGGCGATGTCGCTGCTGTCCACGCAGAGCAGTACGCCCCGCAACGCCTCGGCGAGGTCGCGGTCGACAACCCCGGCGAACTGCACCAACGGTCGGCCCTGATGCCAGCGGACCGTCTCGATGGTCAACCGGTCAGGGACGCGGACCAGGGTCGCGCCGGGCGGTGGCGGCTGCTGCGGTTCGCGGACGGCCGGCACCGCCGCCGGATCGGTGATCAACACCGATCCGGCGGCGAACCGGATCTCCGGTTCGTCGGTCCGGACCTCGACCGTGACCTCGCCACGGATTCCGTGTGGTCGGCCGATCCGACCGACGATCAACAGCATCAGTACGAGTCGACGATGTCGACCCGCACGCCACGCCCGCCGATCGACCCGATCACCTGACGCAGCGCCTTGGCGGTGCGCCCGCCGCGGCCGATCACGGTGCCGAGGTCCTCCGGATGCACCCGTACCTCCAGGCGCTTGCCCCGGCGCGAGTCGACCAGCCGGACCCGTACGTCGTCGGGGTGGGTGACGATCCCCTTGACCAGGTGCTCCAGCGCGGGCCGGAGGACCATGTCAGGCCTGCTCGCCGGAGCCGGCACCGGTGGGCTCCTCGGTCTTGGCCGGCGCTTCGGCAGCCGCCGGCTCGGACTTCGCTTCGGCCTTCGGCTCAGACTTCGCTTCGGCCTTCTTCTCGGCCTTCTTCGCCGGCTTGGTCGGCGTGTCCGCGACGCCTGCGGCGGCCTTGGCCTCCGCCTCGTACGCCGCCTTGCGGTCGGCCCGCTCGGGTGCCACCAGCAGCGGCGCCGGGGCGGGCAGGCCCTTGAACTTCTGCCAGTCGCCGGTCTTTTCCAGCAGACGCTGGACGGCTTCGCTCGGCTGAGCGCCGACCGAGAGCCAATACTGGACACGGTCCGAGGTCACCTCGATGACCGACGGGTCTTCCTTCGGGTGGTAGATCCCGACGAACTCGATCGCCCGCCCGTCGCGCTTGGTACGCGAGTCGGCGACGACGATGCGGTACTGCGGGTTGCGGATCTTGCCCATCCGCAGAAGCCGGATCTTTACGGCCACGGTTTGTTCGCTCCTGTTGCGATCTTCACCGGCCCCCGAGGGCGGTGCGCGGGTGAACGCCGACCGGCACAGTGGGGTTGGGCCAGAGGCAGCTCGGGTGGACTGGCGACGTGCCCGGGTAGAGGGCGCCGAACACGTACCGGATACCAACACACTATTCTGCCAGACCCGCGGCGTACCGCCACACCCGGTGGCCCCGGTGGGTCGCCGGTCAGCCCGAGGTGCCCGGCGGTCAGCCGGCTGCCGGCGGGCGGTCCCAGCCGGGCGGCAGCTCGGCCGGCGGCGCCCAGGCCGGGTCCGGCCGGAAGTCGCACCAGGTCCCGTCGAACGGAAAGTCACCCGACTCGGCGATCTTGATCACCCGCAGCCCCTCGGCCCGTACCGCCGCCTCGTCACGCACCCAGTAGTGCTCCGGGAAGGCGAGCCGCTCGGCGAACTCCTCCTCGTCCTTCCAGACCCAGCTGCGGTCCGGGCGGACCACCACGTCCAGGTCCTGGTCGATTACGTCCACTCCGGCGAGGTCGCCGTCGGCCCAGCGCACACCGGGCTCTTCGAGGTTGACGTACCAGTTGAGGAAGTTCCCGGCGTCGTCGCGGAACCACCACACCGAGTGGGCGGCCCCGGCGGGCAGGAACTTCAGCACCGGGGGGCCGAGCCAGCGGCCGTGCTTGATCCGGTACGACCGGGTGATCCACTCGGTGAACGGCATCGCCCGCATGCCACGGCCGTCGTCGGCCACCTCGTTGACCACCGGCGAGCCCCGGTCGACCCAGACCAGCAGACCCCGCTCGTCGTCGACGACGACCCGGGCCGGACGGACCCAGCCGAGACGCCCGCGCCGCACATTCCGATGCATGATCAACTGACCGGGCTGAAACCGCATGTTCATCTCCCTCGCTCACCATGCCCAACGACAGCGACACCGTCCACGAACGGCCCGCCGGCGGGCCCGCACGAACGACCCGACAGCGGGGGGGGGGGGGGGGGGGGGGGGGGGGGGAGGGGAAAAAAGAGGGAGGGGGGGGGGGGAGGGGGGAGGGGAAGGGGACAAAAAGGGGGGGGGGGGTTAGGTGGGGGGGGGGA
>NZ_JBSWXD010000151.1:0-17022 GCF_056160425.1 Micromonospora sp. ABR4_055 | reverse complement strand
TGGTATGATACATGCTCGGCGGTCCGCTTTCTTTGGTTGTTGTGTGGAAACTCCATCCTATGGGAGGGCGGGCCGTCTCATTCATCGGGGGTCCACTGTGGGTTACTGGGCCCTGCTGAATAAGCCTCAGTGGCTGCAGCGTTCTCTACCCCGCTGATGGTGTCCATGGCCCGGACTGCCTACCAGCAACCAGGCAGCCGCCCGGACGAACTGCTTCGGCTGAGCTCGCAGTCCCAGGTCACGGGTCGGTTGATGGACTCCTTCATCACCGCCGTCTACACCGCCAAGCCCGACAACGGACCGAGATGGGCGGCACGCGGCAGGCGGGAGAGACAATATGACCCGGTCCGGGCCCGTCGCTGGCTGGAGTGTCTGGCATGGCACATGCATACGACCGGGACCCGGGACTGGCACTGGTGGCAGCTCAAACCTGATTTGTTCACCACCCGGTCCACCAGTGCACAGCCGCTCACCGTGGCCGCTGCAGCGGTGCTGCCTGGACTCGCCGCGAGCCTGTTGGCGCTAGCCGCCGGGGTAAGCACATGGTGGTCGGGGCTCACCGGAATTGTCGCTGTCATCGCGGCATCGGCCGGGTGGCTACGACCGTTGTGGCCGTACGGCTACCCACCCCACGTCCGCCTAGAGTCACGCACGACACGCTGGCTGCGCCTCGAACGGTACGGCCTGCTGCTGAGCTACACGCTCGGCGGTGCCGCACTGACCGGTCTGATCACTACCCAACTGGCCCCGGCCCTGGCCGCCGGTCTGGCCTACACTGTCCTTGCCGGAGTAATACCAACCTGGCAGCCGCGTCCGCCGGCACACCCGCGCCCGAAGAGTGAGCTGGCCCAGAACTGGCGCCTTACCGCCGCTGCCGCGATTCAGCAGGCCTTCACCAGCGGCATAGTGTTCGCTGGCGCCGCAACTCTGACCGATACCTCGGCCTCCATCGTCGGGGGCACCGCCGCACTAGTCTACGGCACCGTAGTCGGCCTTGCTGTGGGAGGCTGGACTTGGGCTCGATACCGGCTCACCCATACTCGCCTCGCCCTACAAGGCCGGCTCCCCTGGCGACTGCACACCTTCCTCACTCACGCCCACCAGATCGGCGTAGTTCGTCAATCCGGTGCCTACTACCAATACCGCCACGCCATCCTCCAAGACCACCTCGCCCGCATCCCGCACGCCTACCACCTCCAACTTCAATCCGACGCTGGCGACCGGTACGCCATTTGGCGGTTGGCCGATCTACTGGTCGAGCAGGGGCGTGTCGATGAGGCGATCGCGATCCTCCAAACCTGGGCCAACGCTGGCGACATGGACGCCGCCCGACGGCTAGCCGATCTACTGGCTGAGCAGGGGCGTGTCGATGAGGCGATCGCGATCCTCCAAACCTGGGCCGACGCCGGTGACCCAGATGCCATTTGGCGGTTGGCCGATCTACTGGTCGAGCAGGGGCGTGTCGATGAGGCGATCGCGATCCTCCAAACCTGGGCCGACGCCGACGAGATGGATGCCGCGGGGCGGTTGGCGCGCCTGCTGGTCGAGCAGGGGCGCATCGGCGAACTACGGGCGCGGGCCGACGGCGGCGATCCGATCGCCGCCCGATGGTTGGCGCGCTTGCTGGTCGAGCAGGGGCGTGCCGATGAGCTGCGGGCGCGGGCCGACGCAGGCGACATGGACGCCGCCCGACGGCTAGCCGATCTACTGGCTGAGCAGGGGCGTGTCGATGAGGCGATCGCGATCCTCCAAACCTGGGCCAACGCCGGCGACCGATCGCCGCACGGCAGCTGGTCGGCTTACTCGCTGAGCAGGGACGCATCGAAGAGCTGCGGGCACGGGGTGACCCGATCGCCGCCCGACAGTTGGCCGACCTGTTGGCCAAGCAGGGGCGTGTCGATGAGGCCGTCGCGATCCTCGAAAGCTGGGCCAACGCCGGCGACATGGACACCGCCCACCTGCTGGTCGGCCTACTCGCAGAACAGAGGCGTATCGACGGGACGACGGATTTCGATCAAAGTCGATGACCGGTTCTGGAAACCTGCATGTGCCGAGAGGGGGGAGGGTCAGAGGACACTTCGGAAGATTACGTCCTTTTCGGGGCGAGAGCGAATACTCCGGGTTCGTCTTCGGTGAGGACGCGGCCGTTGACCATGCGTTTGAGCTTCGCGCGGGTGCCTTTGACGTGTTTCGGTGAGGGCTCGACGCCGAGTGCGAGGCAGATGCCCTTCGCTCGCATCCCGGCGGGTGCGGTGGCGAGGACTTCCAGGATCTGCTGGTAGGGGGTGCTGGCGATCGTCGGGTCGTCGGCGGTGAACTCGGCGGCGGCGAGCGCGCGCAGGGTGGTGCGGGTGGTCGCCAGGGCGGCCAGTTCGCTGTCGACGCGGCCGAGTTCGGCGGTGAGGGTGGCGATCTGCTCGCGGAGCCGGTCGGCTGTCTGGCCGGCGGCGGCCTCCTGGCGGGCGATCAGGTCGAGGACCGTGGTGAGGTTCACCGCTGCCGCCAGGTGGGTGTGCTGGTGCCGGTGAGTCGGCGGACCAGGTTCGCGGTGGACGCCCACCAGGTGCGTGACACGCTGGACTCCGGTCGGCTCTCGTACTCGCGGACGAGACGGCGGTGCAGCATCAGGGTGCCGAGGGTCTGTCCGACGATCCACCGTCCGCGGACTGGTACGATCCGGGCCGGGATGCTGTACCCCGCCAAGACTCGTTCCCAGGTCGAAGACGATGAGGCGCACCTGGGTCACCGAGAACATCGCTAGGAAGACCTGCCCGCACTCACGGCCCCATCACCACGGTGACCAGCGGCTATTCAACTACGCGACGACCTTGGTCAGAAGTGGTGGGACGCGTCAAGCTGAGCCTGCACTGCCCTCAGCCTGTCGGCGAGATCGGGCTTGACGTGGCGAATTCGTGCTAGGTCAGTCCGCACCTCGATCAGTTGGCGCCACAGGATCGTCCGTCCAGTCTCGAGCAGGTCGAGCGCTGCCGCTGGGCGATTCTCGGCAATGGCGCAGGCGGCGGCCGCTGCCGCCGTGCCCAAGCGTTCGCCGACCGCAACCCGCCTGTCCTGGTAGGTCGATCCCCTCCATGCCACGCTGGGTAAGAGGGCCACCGCCTTGCTCAGCGACGGCAGCGCATCGTGTGTGTTCCCGGCCTCCAGCCGCAGATTGCCTGCGGTCTCCGCCGCTCGAAACCGGACGCTCGCGGGTGACGACGGATGATCGCTGATCATGTCGAGCAGGTCCAGTGCCTGTTCCGCACGACCGGCCTCCCGGCTGTACGCCTCGGCCAGATTCAGACCGATGCTGGCGTGTTTCTGATGTTCCGGGTTCGTCTGTTCTAGGGCTTGGCGCAACGCCGACTGGGCTTGGCGCAGGTCGTCGATGCCTCCAGTAAGCCGGGCTCTGACGAGGTAACCCATGCCAAGATTGTGCAGGTAGTGACGGATGCTCGGGTCATCGCGAGAGATCTCATTGACGATAAATTCGATGTCTGCGACCGATTGGTCGAGATCGGTCGGATCACCGGTCGCTATCGCACGTGCCCGGATGGCACCGGCTAGGTTAACCCGGTTGTCTCGTTCCAGTTCGCTGCCATCCGGCGCTGCGTCGACTGACCGACGCAGAGCGGCAACCGCTCGGCGAAGATCGTCAAGGTTCCCGGACCGCTCGTACCTATCGCGAAGTGCTCCTGCGAGGTTCGACCAGCACTCTGACTCTTTCCGGTCACTGATGTCGGGTACTCGGACCGACTCTTCGAGCGATTCGATGGCCTCGTCGAGGTCACCCGCCAAGTTGAAGCCACTGGCCCGTACTACCAGCAGATGACCGAGGTTCGAGAGACGACCGGCTTGCTCGTCACCTGTCTGCGGACCGAGCGAGACAGACTGCCGTGACGCCACAATGGCAGTTTCGAGGGCCGACGACCGGCCGGTTAACTGATACTCGAACACCAACGCGTTCGCGAGGTTCGCCACGTCGTACGAATGCCATTCGGCGGCACCACCTTCGTCGATGCTCTGCCTCAGCAATGCAAGCGCCGATTCCAGAAAATCTCGGCGGCTCGTTTCCTCATACTTCCGCAGATAGGCGACCCCCAGCGAATGGAGAAGGTAACCGCGTTCCGGCTCAACGCGTGGATCTGGCGGAACGGCATTCAGTGCGTCCACCAGCCGCCGCAGCCCCACCTCGTCGGCGTTCATGATCAGTTCGCCGATGTCGAACGGTGGCATGAGCACACGGTACGCCGAGCGCCCGGCACAACGTCGCAGCCTGATCGAGATCTGCTGAGAGCCCAGCGTGAGCCATCGCCCGGGGACAGAAGTCGACGACCTGGAGGGTCGATGGCTTCGTCGATATCCGCGGCGTCGCCGGTCACGCTGAACCGGCGGACCGGGGCGCCGCCCAGGTCGGACAGCCGGTTGGCTCGCTCGAAGTCCCCGTCTGGTGTCACAGCCGGGCCGGCGCGCATCACGGCCGTCGCGTCGTGGATGGCGGTCGGGTTGTTCGTGTGCTGGAACCGGGCCATCAGTGCGCCGCAGGTTGGTGCGGAACCTGGCGAGCTCAGGGCGGTCTCCAAAGGTAGCGGCGCAACCACGGTTCGTGCGGCCGGTGCCGCCTCGTCCATGTCCGTCAGCCGTCCATATTGCGGATGCCGTTCCAGCAGGGCGATGCCCTGGTTGTTGAGCCGGCCCGGCGGTTCGATGTGACCGTCGGTGTCTCGTCCAGGCCGGCGACGTCTTCCGTCCGCTGATACCGGCTGCGGAGCTCGCCGCCGAGGTTATTCGAGTCGCGGGCTCGATCCGGGCCTTCGACCGGCGTGCGGCTCCTCCTACAACGTGCCGAGCGCACCGGCGACCTCGTCCAATCGGGAAGCGAGGTCGGGCCGCACCTTCGCGAGCCGGTACGTGGGCTGCCGCAGCTCAAGCGTCCGGGACCACATGACGTTACGCGCGTTCTCCAGGGACTCCAGCGCATGCCGTTCGTCGCCCACGCGGAGGTAGGCGCTGGCGGCGGCCGTCGCGATCCCGGTGATGTCGATCAGATGTGCTTCCTGTGTGGCCCGGTCGAGACCGTGCCAGATCGCGGTGGGCAGCGCGGTGACGGCGATGCCGTACGCCGGCGCCGCTTGGTCGCTGCCGAGCGACATCATCCAGTCCCCGGCGAGTATTCCGGCCGCGACCATGGCGATCGGAGGCGCGGTGTTGAGGCCGCGTAAACGGCGGAGCAGCGCCACGATCACGTCCGGGGTGGCCGAGGCGGTCAGTGTCCGGGCGGCGATTAGGCTCAGGATGGCCAGGGCGAGCACGGGGCCGTCCTGCTCGTTGGCCGCCACTATGGACTCGAGCAGGTCGACGGCCCGGCGGACCCGATCGACGTCGCCGGCTGCCTTGCCGGTGCGGATCAGGTGGTTGGCCAGGTTGATCTCGGCCACCGCGCGGCTCTGGTCGGAGACGGCCATGGCCTCCCGCGCTGCCGTGAGATGCGCGGCGGCCGCGTCATCGGCGGCCGGGTCCCCTGCGGCGTCGAACAGCTGACGGTAGGCGTTCGCCAGATTGATCAGGCGGTCGGGCCTTCGCGGATCCGTCGGCTCCGAACGGTCGAGTGCGTCCTGCGCGGCCACGATGGCCTCCCGGGCCTTCTGCGCCGAGCCCGGCCGATCGCCGTCTCGTGCCAGCAGCGCGGCCTGCGACCGCAATGCCTGCGCCTGACAGGTCAGCGCCATCACCTGGATCTGCGGGGCGGGCGAGCGCATGGCTCGGGCGAGAAGTTCCGTCAGGGCGTCGAGATCGGCGCGTACGCCGTGACGCTCAAACCGGAGCCGGTAGGTGTGGGCGAAGTCGAGCAGCAGGGTCCCGGCCTGGGGATGCCGATCGTCGAGCAGGCCACCTGCTTCCCGCTGATGTTGCACCGCCTCGGTGAGGCTGGACAACGAGCCGGTGCGCTCGTAGTGCACTCGTAGGGCGGCTCCCGCGACGGCGAGCGCCAGTAGGCGGCCGGGACTGCCGGGAGGAGCTCCGCGCACGCCGACGGCGGAGTATTCGAGGGCCTCCGTGAGGTCCGCGGCCCGATGCGTGCGCCTGAACCGCTCCAACAGGTTGCCCGCCAGCGCGGCGTACAACTGGAACGGCCCCGGCAGACCGCCTCGGCCCGCGCTGATGGCGTAGTCGAGGTCGGCGGGATCGCCGAGCACCTGGTACCGGAGGAGTAGCAGCCCGGCGAGGTTCGTGCGCAGTGCCAGCGAGTCGGTCCCCGTCGCCTCCAGCTCATGGATGCCGCGCTCGGCGGCGGCGATGCCGGCCGTGAGGTCGGTGGTGTCGCCGAGCCGGTAGAACCGTGTGGTCCGGGCGCCCACCGTGTTGGCGTACACGGTCGTGCGGTTCTCGCCCGGCGGGAGCAGCTCCTCGGCTGTTGCGAGCCGCTGCAGTGCCTGGTCCAGGTCGTCGAGCGCGCCCTGCGCCTCGTAGCGGATGAGTAGCGCCGCGGCGACGTCCAGGTGAGCCTCGCCGGAACCCGGGCTCATCCGAAGCGCCGTGTTCGCGAGGTGCAAGGACGAGGTCAGCGCGTCGACGTCGCCGGTCTGCAGATACCGCCGCCGTAGCTCGGCGCCGCGCCGCAGTAGGTTCGCCACCTCGCCGGCATCCGCCACGTCAGCACACCGCCTCGCGCACGAGGCTGACCAGGGCGTCGGTCTCGGCCGGCCACGGTGCGGTGCTGCGGGTCGCGCTGTCGAGGTCGGCCCGGATCCGTTCGGCCCGGCCGTGGAAGGCACGTGCGCGGTACCACTGGGCATGCGCTGCCGCGAGGCCCGCCCAGGTGATGGCCGCGTCGGCGCGTTCACCCACAGGAACACCGGGCAGTTCCGCGGCCCGGTCGAGCGGGTCCACGGCGTCCGCCGGTCGTCCGGTTCGGGCGTACGTGTTCGCCAGGTCGGTGAGGTACCGGCACAGGTACGGGTCGCCGTCGGCGGCGGCGCGGGCCGCCTCCTCGGCACCGTCCACCGCGGCCGCACGGGCGCCCTCGGCATCCATCATGGAACTCGGGTGGTGAACTCGACGACCGTGACCGCCCAGTCCAGCGCGACCGGCGGCGGTGGCGGGTCAAGGTCACGCCGGACCGCGAGCAGGCCGAGCCGGTCGAGCACGCCGGTGATGCCGGGCCGCGCACCACGCGCCGCCGAATCCGGTACCTCGCGCAGGCGCGGCAGCGAGAACGGCTCCGAGCTGAACGGCTCCTCCGCGACCAGCAGCACCAGCCAGTCGGTGGCGGCCGCGCCCGGCTCGACCCGCCGATCCGGGGGCAGGGACGCGGTGATCGGGCCGCGGTTTGCCGCCTCCACAGTCCACCGTGCCGCGACGTATTCGCCCGAGAGCAGGTTCGCGTGCATGCGGTGCCGGTCGGTCAGGTCCAGCAGCACGCAGTACAGCTTCCGGTCGGTCGTGTTGTGCAGCCTGATGTACACCTCCGGCGGCACCCAGCGCGCGCCGTCCCATCGGTAGGTGAAGTCGAAGGCGGCCACCGGCTGTGCCTGGCCGCGGGGAGGACGCGAACCGTCCGGCAGTGCCCGGACCACTTCGAGGCGGACCGCGTCCTGCAGGGCCGGGGATCCGCTTTCCAGGTTGCGGACCTGCAGCCAGCGGGCGATGTGCTCCAGATCGCGAACGGTCTGCTCGATGCCGATGTCGTCGGCGGGCACCGGCGCGGCCAGCGGCTTGCCGTCGGGCCCGGTGATCTGCAGGGTGCGCTCGCCGGGCGCCTGCCGGACCCGCAGCCGCAGCGCGGAGGTGGCCGCGTCGGCGGGCGGCACGATCCGGATGTGCGGCGAGGGTCCGCCGCCTGCGCCGGCGACCTGGACGGTCCCGGTCAGGCCCGCGATGACATCGGGGTCCGCGTCGACGGACACCGCGACGGGCGGGAGCGGCACATCGGTGAGGACCATCTCGTACTGCGCCGTGGTGTCCGGCGTCCAGCCGACCGGTTCGACGATGCTGCGATGCGTGTGTACCTGCACGACGCAGACTTCCCGCAGCGGCTCGGCGCGGTACACGCCGAACCGCGCGCCGGCGACGACGCCGTGGACCGCCCCGGTGTCCAGCTCCCAGCGGCCGTGCAGGTGGCGCATGACGATCCGCGCCCCCCGCGACCGCATGGTTCCGCCGAGGAATCGCCGGTCGGCGACATCTTCGAGCGCCTCCAGCGTGGGCACCTGCAGGGAAAGCCGCCCTTCGACCCGGCAGCGGGCATGGCTGTACAGCTGGCGGTACGTGACATCGGGGCCGAGCCGGGCCAGTGCGTGGCAGAGAGCCTCGGTGAAGATGCCGTGCCAGCCGTCGACGAAGGGCCGCTCGTTCGCCAGCTCCCACTCGTCGCACGCGGCAAGCGCGATGTGCCCGGGCAGTTGCCGGCCGGCGGCGAGTCGCGCCGGGTCCGTGGCCAGTTCCGGCAGCAGTTCACCCAGCGTCGGCGCGCGGTCCAGCGCGGGGGCGAGCCGCGGGGCCAGACCCGGGACCGGGGTACGCATCCCGCCGCGTGAGTGGCACGAGTCCAGGATCGTCACCAGCTGCGCGCCGGTCCGGAGCGCCTCCTGCGCCAGCGCCGCGAGCTCCTTGTCGTACAGGTCGGGCGCGCCGGCCCGGCTGTCGTGACACACGATCGTCTGACACATGCCGGAGTTCTCCGAGTACCAGATCTCCTCCGGTAGCGGGCCGGTCGAGCCGTGCCCGCTGTACCAGAACAGGGCGATGTCGCCGGGGCCGAGCCCGCCGAGGTGGCGGCGGAACGCCTCGATCAGGCCGGCGCGGGTGGCCAGCTCGTCGCAGAGCCGCTCGACGGTCAGGTCGGCCGGCCCGATCCGGTCCCGCAGGACCCGCTCGGCCAGGTCGACGTCGTTGACGCAGCCGCGCAGGTTCATCTCCGGCAGCCGGTACCGGTCGATGCCGACCAGCAGCGCGTGCACTCTGGGCATCGCAATCTCCTGTCACGGACCGGTGTGCGCGAACGGGGTCCACACACTCGGCCGGTGCCGGTGCTCGGTCCGCAGCCGCCGGACCGCGTGATGCAGCGCCCGCGCCGACCTGTCGGCGTTCAGGACGCCACCGGCGGCAACCTCCTGATACACCTCGTCTGCGACCTGCGCGGCCTCCTTGTCCCAGATCGACCACAAGGTGGCGATCACGTGCCGGTAACCGGTGTAGTGCAGGGCCGCGGCGAGCGTGATGGCCTCGTCCGGCAGGTGTACCCCGCCGACCGCGGTCTTGCAGCCGGAAAGGTAGGCGAAGTCGCCGCTGTACTGCTGCGCACTGAAGTCGGTGACGGTGAGCGTGCCGTCGTGCACGAGCAGCCCGCCGCGCGACGGGTCTGCCAGGTTCTGCTCACCGTGACACGCGAAGTGCACCCACTCATGACCGCGGAGCTCGGCCATGACCGTCTCGCGGGTCGCCTGCTCACCGACAAGCAGCGTGCAGGCGTCCCCGAACAGCTTCGTGATGAGCCGCTGCTCCGACCGCACGTTGGGCAATTCTGCCTGACCCGGCGTCTGCGGCATGCCGACGAACAGCATCCGCTCCGCGCCCGGGTGCTGCTGCCCTGCGCCGTTACGCGCCTCCACCAGCGCGCGCAGCGTCGGCGTGTACGAGGAGATGACCCGATCCAGCACCGCGTCACCGGCCGTGCTGTGGTCACCGGCGGCGTGGACCGGCAGCAGGGCCAGCGGGCCGGTCGGGCACCACCAGATCCGCGGCCAGTCCCCGGTTGGCGGCTCGGTGTAGCCCAGGTGCTGCAGCACGTCGGCGGCGAACGCGTCCCACATCCAGCGCAGGCAGCGGTCAAGGGCGGCCTCGACGGGGTTCGCCCCGACGGTCGGATCGACGTCGCGGACCGACGTGTCGCGGGCATACGCGCCGTCCAGCGTCTCGGCCTGCCGACCCTGTACCGCGTTCAGATAGGCCTCGACCTCGGTGACGACGTCTTCCTGCCGCAGGTTCGGCAGCTCGACCACGCTCACCCCGGACGTCCGCACGATCAGCGCGTCGCACCGCCACCGGCTGATGTTGATGATCACCACCGGGCCGCCGTCCGCAGCCGGCAGCAACGTCTCCAGCCGTGGCGGCCGCAGGAAGTCCTCGAACCCCTCAAGTGCCCGGACCTGCTCGACGAGCTCGTCCCACTCACGGGCCAGCGCCATGCGACGGTCGACGTCCTGAGTGAATCGGTCAGGGCTACCGGGCATCATGCAACCATCAAACCCGACGTGTACCTCCGGGATGAAGCCCGCCCGCTGGGTTCCGGCCGAACGTCGGAGGTTGTCCGGCTGGGCGGCCGCGTGGTTCCCGTTGAGGCGCTCAGCAGATCCCGGCGGACCCGATCCCACCGCGCGGTCAGCTGCGGCGGCCGGTCAGGGGTCGGGTCACGGTGGCCGCGTTGCAGGGTGTAGCCGCTACTCCCACTGCGGCGACCGTCCCTGGTCACCGCCCTCGACCGTCCGGTCCCGGTCCGCGGTGCGCGCAGGTCGTCGACCGTTCCACAATGGTCGTACCGTTGCCGCAGTGCAATTCCCAGGATGTTCAAGTACCCGCCGCGTGAGCGTCTGCGCCCCAGCTGTCGCCGCGGGTTCCAGGACCGCGCCGACGAGCTGCTGCGGGTCCGCTGTCCAGCCTCCGGTTGTGGAATCATTCTGATACCTGACGGACGTGATCCGGCGGACAGTGCACTCTCGCTGCGGCCTGGGCAGGTCCGCCTGATCGTCCGGCGATGTCGAGCCGGGTGGCCGCCCGGTTCCGATCGGCGACAGCCCAGAATCGATCGATGGACAACCTGCTGCAGGCGATCCGGGACCGGGTGGACCGCTTCCTGGCGACGCACGATCCTAGCCTCCTGCTTTCTCGCGAAGCGGTGGCCGAGGCCAATGCCCTGTGGGGTGCGACGTTCGGGGGCGACGGCGAGGGGACCATCGAGGTCGCACATGCGCTCGGCATGTTCGCGATGGGCCGCGCCGCTGTCTTGCCGGAAGGACAGGATCAGGACGACGCGCGGCAGGCGGTCCGGCTGTTCCGCATGATCGCGCCGCATGCGCCGAATCTGGTGCCCGAGCAGATGTGGCAATACATCCCGCTCGGTGCGCGCGACGTCCGCGAGCGTTACGAGAGGGCCGCCGAGTTGCTGCGGCAGTTCGAGGAGCGGCGCGACGTGGCGCTGCTTGACGAGGCCTGCGCCGAGCTACGCAGTGCCGTCGGCATACCTGCGGACAACGGTGCTCGGGCGAGCGTGCTCAACGCGCTCAGCGTTATGCTGAGCAACCGGTTCGAGTACACCGGCGACGCCGGCAGCCTCGACGAGGCGGTGACACGCGGGCGGGAGGCAGTGGTCGTCGACGGGAGCTCCCCGCTGTACCAGTCGAACCTCGGCGTCGCGCTTCGCAACCGCTATCACCATCGGCGGGACCCGGCTGACCTCGACGAGGCGGTGCGCTGCGGCGAGGCCGCCGTCAACGGCACCGGCCAGCCGCATGATCCGGCGAGGTACCAAGCGATGCTCGGTCTGACGTACCGGGCTCGGGCAGAGCACACCGGCGACCTATCCGACCTCGACCGGGCCGTCGACCTCATGCGGGCAGCAGTAGCCGGCTCCGCGCTGAATGATCCTGACCTCGAAAAGCGGACAACGAACCTGACGTCGGTGTTGACCAGCCGGTACGATCTACGCGGGAACGCCGCGGATCTCGACGAGGCCGTAACGGCGGCTGCCACCTGGGTGCAACGAATCCCGGGGGCCGGGCCCAACCGGGCCGCCGCGCTGGGACTGCTCGCCTCGTGCTTGAGCGGCCGACATGACCGGACGGGCAATCGCGGGGACATCGACGATGGCATCCGCGCGGCCCGCGATGCGGTGCGTGAGTCGCCGTGCATCGACCGCTCTATGCACCTGTCTAGATTGGAGCAACTGCTCCGCGCTCGGTTCCGCCGGTACAGCTCCCTGGTTGACATCATCGGCGCGATCGAGGCCGGGCGGCAGGCGATCGCATTGCTGCCGGACAACTCACCGGACCGGGGCTGGATGAACTCGCATCTCTGCAGCGCGCTGCAGAGCCTGTTCTTCGTGAACGGCCGGGTCGAAGACCTGAGGGCGTCGATCGATGCCGGCCGGGCCGCAGTCGCCGTCAGGTCCCTGCGGAGCGTCAACGACCTCGCCCATGCGACGAATCTGGCCGGTGCGCTGGCCGACATGGCCTACCACACCGGCGAACCGCGCTACGCAGAAGAGGCGATCCAGATCATGCGTGACACGATCGAACGGACGCCGGCCACCGACCGGTACCTACCCAGCCGGTTGAGCAACCTCAGCAACCTGCTCCAACACACCAGCGTCGCCGATTCCCGAAGCGCCGCCGACGAGGCGGTGGAGCTCGCCCGGAATGCGGTCGGGCTGACCGATTCGGCGGCGCCCGGGCTGGAGTTCCATCAGCTGGCCCTCGCCGATGCGCTGGTCGCCCGGCACGCTCATTCTGCCTCATCCGCAGATCTCGACGAGGCGATCGCGGCGTATCAGCGCGCCGCCGGCCAGCAGTCGGGCGCGCCGGACTGGCGGATCGCCGGGGCTCGGGGCTGGGCCTCGCTGGCCGCCCGGCGGGGGCAATGGGCGACGGCCGTCGACGGATACGTCATCGCCGCAGGCCTCCTCGACGTCGCCGTCTGGCCCGGCCTGGACCGTGTGGATCGCGAGCGAAAGCTACTCAACGTTGCCCGCGACCTAGGCACCAGCGGGGCGGCCTGTGCGCTGAACGCCGGCCGGGTCGGCACTGCCGTCGTTCTCGTCGAGACGGGCCGGGCGGTCATCTGGACCCAACTGCTGAACTCCCGCACCGACCTGACCCGGTTGTCTGCAGTGAACCCGCAACTGGCGGCCCGGCTCGACGCCGTGCGTGGGAGCATGGCGAGTCCGTCCCAAGAGGCGACCAGGATGCCCGACAGACCGTGAGACCGGCAAGTCCGGCAGGGGAACACAAACCGGATCCGTAGCGCCTGAACCGCGTACGGAAAGTCCAGCACCAATGCCCCGAGGCAGATCACGGCTTGCAACTGGCGGATGTCGTAGCGGCCGTGCCCACGATCACGGGTGGCGTCCCGCATCGGGATCTTCGCCCAGGCAGGGCTTTGACCTGCCGATACAGCCGTGGCGCTCGGGTAAGCTCGCCGTTACCCGGTAAGTGTCGTCGCAACGGGTTGGTCGAGGACGACCCGGCAGTCGAGTAGTTGTTCGGCCAGGTGGGAGGCGGCGTGCTGCAGGGCCGTGAGGTCGGTACGGATGTCCAGAAGCTGTGACCAGTAGACGCCACGACCTTGCTCTAGCAACTCGACGGCGGTGTCTAGGCGGTCGGCGGCGATGGCGCAGGCTGCGGCGTCGCGGGCTAGTGATGCGGCATGATGGTGCAGCAGGTGCTGCTGATCGTGGTACCCGATGCCCCGCCACGTCAGCAGCGGCAGCAGGTTCACCGCCGCCGTGTAGGCATCGAGGGCCGCAGCCGGGCCCCACTGTTGCGCAACGGTTTGCGCCAACCCTCGGGCGGCGGTCAGCCGAGTTGTAGCTGACGCTACGGTCGACGCGCCTGCCTGCGACCAGGCTCGCACCGCCTCGTCCAGGTCGGCCCCCGCTCCGGCACGCTCGAACCGATCCAGCAGCGCGCTGCCGAGGTTCGACAGCATTCCGGCTCGGTACGGGTGGTCGGTGGGGGTGGCGGCCGCCGCCTCCCGACCTACCCGGATCGCCTCGTCCAGGTCGGCCCCCGCTCCGGCACGCTCGAACCGGGCACGCAGCGCGATGCCGAGGTTGGACAGGTACACAGAGCGGTTGGGATGGTCGGTGGGGGTGGCCGTCGCCGCCTCCCGACCTACCCGGATCGCCTCGTCCAGGTCGGCCCCCGCTCCGGTACGCCCGAACCTGACACGCAGCGCGATGCCAAGGTTGGACAAATATGTGGCGCGGTCGGGGTGATCGGTCGGGGTTGCGACCACCGCAGTGGTCAGCAAGTCGATGGCTTGGTTCAACGCCACCGGATCGTCGTGATGCATGACCGACTCAAGCAGATCAACAGCTTGCCGTACCTGCCGGTCCGCGTCGATTTCGGCTTCGGCTACGCCAACTAGGTATCGCCGTAACACGCCAACTCGACGGGCCAACGCAGCGATCAAGAGGTCAAGCCTTGCCATCCACGGCCTCCACTACGTGTGACAGGGCTACCCAATTTAGCCTCGGTCTTTTCTTGCGCCCAGGGGACCTGGAGGTGAGTGTGTAGCTCATCTGGAGTCGTAAGCTCGTCGTCGCCTGCCGGTGTGAGTCCGGTCCGGGTAGCTGCAAGGAGGCCTGGTAGCAGGCTGGCGGCTCGGTCTGAAAAACGGGTCGGGTCGAAGCCTGTCAGCTCCGCGTGATTGAGGCGGCGTTGACAGTCGCTGCCATCGTCCCGGCGCTCGTGCTGTGCGGCCCGGCGATCGTGACCGCCGCAGCGCGTGGGAGCGCTCGGGTGGCCCGCCGCGTCGCCGGTGTGGGTGGCTCGATCGCAGCGGGCAACCTGGCTGCGAGCCCTCGTCGATCGGCGTCGACGGCGCTCGCGCTCATGCTCGGCACCGCGATGGTGACGATGTTCGCGGTCTTCGCGAGCTCACTGACGAGCGCGGTCGGGACGGACGTTCGGGACGGACTGCAGGCGGACGTGGTGGTCACGTCGGCGACCGCCGACTTCGCGACGATCGACCCCACCCTGGCCGGCCGGATCGCAGAGCTGCCCGACGTCGACGCAGTCGCTGCGCTGTCCGTCACCGAAGGAATCGTGGCAGGCAAAGCCGAGGCGATCGGCGGCATCGACCCGACAGCACTGCCCACCACGTTCGACCTCGACCCGATCGTCGGCGACCTCGCCGACCTGAGCGAGGGGGGCATGGCCGTGGTCGGCGACGACCCGACGCTGCTCGGCGGCACCCTCGTGATCGAGTTCGAACGCTCGACACTCGAGGCGCCGATCGTTGCCGGCGTCGTCGCTGCAGCGTGGCCCGCGTTCCGGGTCTCCCGGGTGCCCGTGCTCGAGCTACCGGGCCGGGACCACTGATGCGCAGGGCTTTACAAGGTGCCGAAGTCTCATCCGCGCTGGTCAGGCAGGTCAAGGGCGCGGGTCTCCTCGGCGAGGCGGCAGGGCGGGTACGGCCCCGGCGCTCGGACCATGCACCCGGCTACCAGCAGCGGCGAGCGTGGTGCTCCATGGGTGCTCGAACGTCGGGGAACCAGCACGGACGTACCAGGACCCAGCCGGAGTTCGTGGCCGCCACGAGCCGCCGAATTCGTTCACACATGTCGATGGCAAGGTTCCGCATAGCCGGGACCTGGGCGGACACACCAGGATTGGGCCGGAGTGAGCTGGTTGCCGTCGGACCATCCAGGGCATAGAGTCTAAGCAGGATAGACTCATCTGTCTGCTTTGGACTACGGATCAGAAGGTTAGGGGTTCGAGTCCCTTCGGGCGCGCAAGATCATCAGGGGTCTGACCTGCCGAAACGCAGATCAGATCCCGTCACTGTTGATGGAGTGTGGACGTTCGTTGCCACACCTGTGTGACATCTGCGTCATCACTCTCTGTAGTTACTCAGTGATCATCATGGCCTTGACCTGGTGTTCGACGGTCCTCCGGCTGGTCCGGCTCCGTTGAGGCTCCTGGTTTTTTCGCCGTCCTGGCGGCCTTGCGGGCGGCGCGCCTGATAGCGGCGCGGCGTTCCCGGGCTGCATTGCGGACGAGTTCAGCGGTGGCCGCGGCGGCCTGATGTTGGGCTGCTGGTAGCACGCTGGTGTACACGTCTGCGGTGGTGTCGATCCGCGAGTGGCCGAGCTGGGCTTGGATGGTTTTGAGATCCGCGCCGGAGTTGTGGGCGAGCGACGCGGCGCCGTGCCGCAGGTCGTGTAGCCGGATGGGTGGCAGGGTGGATTTCTGGACCAGAGTTGGGAACCGTTGGGTGAAGTAGCCGGGGTGGTAGGGCTGGCCGTCGGGTCGGGTGAAGACGTATCCGGTGTCGCGGTAGGTCTGCCGGGCTTCGATCCGTCGGACGGCCTGTTGCTGTTGTTGCTGGCGGTGGTGGGCCAGGGCGGTGGCGGTGGCCTCGTCGAGGGCGACGACCCGCTGTCCCGACGCGCTCTTGGGTGGCCCCTCGTAGACGTGGTGTCCGGCGGACGTTCGCTGCTGGTGGATGGTCAGCTCGTTGGCGTCGAGGTTGGTGTCGGACCAACGCAGGCCGGCGACCTCGCCCCTGCGGAGCCCGCGCAGGCCGATCAGGCGCCAGAGGGCGTGGAGCGGATCGTTGGCGGTGAAGTCGAGGAACGCGGCGAGTTGGGGTGCCGTCCAGACCGAGACCGCCGGCCGGATGCCGGTTTCCTGCCAGGCCGCGACGTTTTCGTCGGTCCAGATGTGCGCTCGGGTCTGGCCCGGGTGGGGCAGTTCGACCCGACGTGCGGGGTTGTCGGTGAGCAGGTCCTCCCGGATCGCCGCGTTGAGGGCGGCTCGGAGCGTGGCACGGACGTGCCTCAGTGTCGATGCCGAGTGGGGCCGGTCGTACTTGTTGCGTTGCCGCGCGATGGCACGGAACGCCGCGTTGAGCTGGCTTGAGGTCAGCTCCGACAGGAGCGTCCGTCCGACGTGCGGGATGAGGAACCGTTCGATGTCGCGGGCGTAGAGCAGCTTGGTGGTCGGGCGCAGCCGTGTCCGGGTCTGGAGCCAGTGCTCCAGCCACCGCGCCACCGTCCAGCTCTGCGCGGTACGGCGCTCCGATGACATCGCCAGCAGTTCGTCACGGGCGCGACGGGCCGCGGCCTGCGACGGGAACCCGCCCCGGCGAATCCGTTGCGGACGGCCGAGAATGTTGGTGGTGGAGCAGTGGAAATACCAACTGCCGTGACCGCGGAGCCTGTCCGAATTTCTGTGTAACGCCCTATCCTGTCCAACTATCGGGCATCGATGGGGATACGGTTCGGGAAGAACAGGTCCAACGCGT
>NZ_JBSWXD010000150.1:0-17104 GCF_056160425.1 Micromonospora sp. ABR4_055 | reverse complement strand
CGTCCGGCGCGGCCAGCGCGGCCCGGGCCAGGCGCTGACAGTCGTCCAGGGTGTGCGCGGCGAGCGCGGCCCGCACTGCCGGCACCGACCGGGCCGACATCGACAGGCTGGACACCCCGAGCCCGGTCAGCACCACAGCCAGGGCCGGGTCAGCGGCCGCCTCACCGCAGACCCCGACCGGTTTGCCGGCGGCCGCGCCGGCCTGCGCGCAGGTGGCGATCAGCTCCAGCAGGACCGGCTGCCACGGGTCGAGCAGGTCGGCCAGGTCGCCGCAGAGCCGGTCGGCGGCGAATGCGTACTGGCTCAGGTCGTTGGTCCCGATGCTGAGGAAGTCGACGTGCTGCAGCAGCGCCCCGGCCCGCAGCGCGGCAGCCGGCACCTCCACCATCACGCCTACCGTGGGTAGCCCGACGGCGCGGGCCAGCTCGACGAACTCGGCCGCCTCCGCCGGCGTGGTCACCATCGGTGCCATCACCCACACCTCGGTTCCGGTGGCCCCGGCGGCCTGTGCGATCGCGTCGAGCTGGGTGCGCAGCACCTCGGGGCGGCGCTGGGCGGTCCGTAGCCCGCGTACGCCGAGCGCCGGGTTCGGCTCTTCGCCGGCGTGCAGGAACGGCAACGGCTTGTCCGCACCGGCGTCCAGGGTCCGCAGCACCACCTTGCGGTCACCGGCGGCGGTGAACACCTTCGCGTACGCGGTGACCTGCTCGTCGTGGCCGGGCGGCTCGGCCCGGTCCAGGTAGAGCAGTTCGGTGCGGAACAGGCCGACGCCTTCCACATCGTCGATGAGGTCGGCGGCGGAGCCGACGTTGGCCAGCAGGGCCACCGAATGTCCGTCGGCAGTGCGTCCCGGGCCGCTGGTGGCGGCCAGTTCCGCCCGGCGGTGCTGTTCCCGTCGGCGGGTCTCGGCGACGGTGTCGTCGTCGACTCCGGCGGTGACGTCGCCGGTGGTGCCGTCCACGGCGACCAGGGTGCCGTCCGGCACGTCGAGAATGCCCGGGCACCGTACGATCGCCGGCAACCCGAGCGCGCGGGCCACGATGGT
The DNA here is from genome assembly GCF_056160425.1 of Micromonospora sp. ABR4_055. Taxonomy (NCBI): domain Bacteria; kingdom Bacillati; phylum Actinomycetota; class Actinomycetes; order Micromonosporales; family Micromonosporaceae; genus Micromonospora; species Micromonospora sp. ABR4_055. The sequence goes on along the minus strand of NZ_JBSWXD010000150.1, from coordinate 16,059 downwards.
GGTGTGGCTGGTCGGCCCGCCGGCTGCGGTGACCAGGGCGAGCACCCGGGCCGGGTCGAGCCCGGCGGTGTCGGCCGGGGCCAGGTCCTGGGCGCTGAGGATGAACGGCACGCCCGGGTCGGGCACGCCGGGCATCGGTTCGCCCAGGCAGACCGCGACCGCCCGGTCGCGCAGGTCGTCCAGGTCGGCGACCCGTTCGGCGAGGTACCCGCCGGCGGCCGCGAACGCCGCCCGGTGCTCGGCGAGCGCGGCGTCGATGGCGTGCGGCGCGCCGGCACCGGCGGCCACGCGGGCACGTGCCGCCTCGTGCAGCACCGGGTCCTCAGCCATCATCACCTGCGCCCGCAGGATCTCCGCCGCCGTCGGGTCGGTCGCGGTGCTGGCCCGCCGGCCCAGCTCGGTGGCGACCGCCACCAGGGCGGCGACCGCCCGGTCCGCCTCGGCTGCTGGGTCGTCGACCGGCACCGGCGCGGGCAGCCTGGGTGCCTTGGCCACCCGGTGGATCGGGCCGGCGGCCAGCCCGGTGCTGACGCCGAGCCCGGTGTGCAGCTCAGCCACGACCGGCCGCCGTGGCACCGGCGCCGTCACCGCCGGGCTCGGCGTCGAGGTCGCGGGCGAGCAACGCGGCAAGCTCGTCGAGCGCGGCGTCGGCGCCGTCACCGTCGGCCTCCAGGGTTACCTCGGTGCCCTGCTTCGCGCCGAGGGAGAGCACCGAGAGCATGCTGCGGGCCGGCACCGCCGGTCGGCCGGCGGTGCTGATCATCACCGGCACCGGTGCGGTTGCGGCGGCGGCGACGAACAACGCGGCGGGCCGGGCGTGCAGGCCGCTGGCGGAGCCGACGGTGACGGTACGGGTAGGCATGTCTGCCTCCTTTGTCCCTGGTGGGGGTCAGGGTTCGTTGGGTTCCCGGGTCACGGGTTCGTTGGGTTCCCGGGTCAGGGCTCGATGGTGACTTTGATGGCTTCGCCGCGGGCGACCACGTCGAAGGCGTCGAGGGCACGGTCCAACGGCAGCCGGTGGGTGATCAGATCGGCGACCGGAACCGCGCCGCTGGCGATCAGGGCGAGCGCCTCGGCGTTGTGCGACGGGCTGGAGCCGTTGGCACCGACGATGGTCAGCTCCCGGTAGTGCACCAGGTTGGAGTCGCAGGCGATGACCGGCTTGTCCTTGGGTAGACCGCCGAAGAAGCTGATCCGGCCCTGCCGGGCGGTCATCTGCAGCGCCTGTTCCTGGGCGACGCCGGCGGCGGTCGCGGTGATCACCACATCGGCGCCGCGTCCGTCGGTCAACTTCTTGATCTCGTCGATCACGTCGGTTTCGGCACCGCAGACGGTGGCGTCGGGATGCACCAGCGCGGCGGCCAGATCGAGCCGCTCACGGTTGACATCGACCAGGAAGACCCGGGCGGCGCCGCGCGAGCGGGCCAGCCGTACGTGCAGGCAGCCGATCGGGCCGGAGCCCATGATGACGACGTCGTCGCCCGGGCCGACCCGGGCCAGGTTCTGCCCGTTGAGTACGCAGGCGAGCGGCTCGGCCACCGACGCCTCGGCGTAGCCGACCCCGTCCGGGATGCGGTTGAGCCCGTCGACGGCGAGCACCTTGGCCGGGACCACCATGTGCTCGGCGAACCCACCGTCGTAGTGGTAGCCCATCGACTCCTGGTTGGGGCAGACCGTCATCCGGCCGCGCCGGCACTCGCCGCAGGTGCCGCACGGGATGGCCGCGATCACCTGGATCCGGTCGCCGGCCTGCCACCCGGCGACCTCGGCGCCGACCTCGACGACCTCGCCGGCAATCTCGTGGCCCATCACCCGGGGCGGGGCGAGGTGGTGGTGACCGTAGTTGCGGATCTTGACGTCGGTGCCGCAGGTCGAACAGGCCCGGACGCGGATCAACACGTCGCCGGGGCCGGGCTGCGGCTGCGGTGCCGCCTCGATCCGGACGTCGCCGGGGGAGTGGAACCGGACGACCTTCATGTGGAGCTCTCCTCTCCTACCGGCGCGAGCAGCCGGAGCACGTCGTCGATCTCGGTGGTCTCACGCAGCTCGCGGGCCTGTTCCGGGTCGAGCAGGATCTGGGCGAGGGCGGCGAGCAACTCCACGTGGCCGTCGCCGCGCGCCGCGATCGCCACGCAGACGGTGACCGGGGATCCGGCCCAGTCCACCCCGTCGGGGAAGCGCAGCACGGCGAGCGCGTCGCGGCGTACCGCCTCCTTGCCGGCCAGGGTGCCGTGCGGGATCGCCACACCTTCCCCGACATAGGTGGAGATGGACTGCTCGCGCTGCAGCATCGCGGCGACGTACTCCTCGGTGACCGCACCGAGCTCGACCAGCACCTCGCCGCAGCGGCGCACGGCGGCGACCCGGTCGCCGGCATGTTCGTTCAGCCGGACGGCCCGGCGCTCGAGCAGAGCGCCGGGGTCCGATTGCGGTTCAGCCATCGAGTTGGCCGCCCTGCTGCACCACGGCCACCAGCCGGGCGACGGCCGGGTCGCCGAGAAAGATCTGCACCGGGACGACCACCTTGCCGGGCGCGCTGACGCGGGCCCGGTCGGCGAGCCCCTGGTGGCAGACGATGACGTCGGCGTCGGCCGGAATGGAGTTGACCGGGGTGTGCTCGACGGTCACCTGCTGCTTCTTGAGCTGCTTGCGCAGCTGGCTGGCGAGCATGACGCTGCTGCCCATGCCGGCGTCGCAGGCGACGACGACCTTGTGGATGCTCTGGGCATCGATGGTGGCCATCGTCATGCCTCCGTGGCGGTCGGCCGGTGGGTACCGGCGGTCGGGGTGGCGTGGTACGCGTGCGCGGCGGCGGGCGTGTCCGGGGTGGCGGCCTGCGGACCGGTGTTCTCCTCTACCGGTTCCTTGCCCTCGCCCCGACCGAAGCCGAGCAGCACCGAGGCGACCGCGAAGGAGACCGCCGCCGAGATGATCACGCCGAGCAGGACCGGGAACCAGCCCCCTCGCGGGGTGACCGCCAGGTAGGCGAAGATGCTGCCCGGCGACGGGGTGGCAACCAGACCGGCACCGGTGACCATGAAGGTCCAGACACCGGCCGCGCCACCGGCAATCATGGCGAGGATCAGCCGCGGCTTCATCAGCACGTACGGGAAATAGATCTCGTGGATGCCGCCGAGGAAGTGGATGATGATCGCCGCCGGGGTGCTGGCGCGCAGCAGCCGGGGCCCGAACAGGAGGAAGGCGACCAGCAGGCCGAGACCCGGCCCGGGGTTCGACTCGATCATGAACAGGATGGACTTACCGTCTTCGGCGGCCTCGGCGACGCCCAGCGGTCCGAACACGCCGTGGTTGATCGCGTTGTTGAGAAACAGCACCTTGGCCGGCTCGACCAGGATCGACACGAACGGCAGCAGGCTGTGGCCGACCATCCAGTCCACTGCGGAGCCGGCGGCGTCGGTGACGGCCTGCACCACCGGGCCGATCACCCAGATACCGACCAGTGCCATGCCACCGCCGATGATGCCGGCGGAGAAGTTGTTGATCAGCATCTCGAAGCCGGCCGGAATCTTGTCCTCGACCAGGCCGTCGAAGAGCTTCAGCAGGTACGCGGTCAGCGGGCCGATGATCATCGCACCGAGGAACATCGGTACGTCGGCACCGACGATGATGCCGACCGTGGCGACCGCGCCGACCACCGCGCCGCGCTGGCCGTGCACGAGCCGGCCGCCGGTGTAGCCGATCAGGATCGGCAGCAGCGTCGAGATCATCGGCCCGACCAGTTCGGCCATGGTCGCGTTGGGGATCCATCCGGTGGGGATGAACAGCGCGGTGATCAGACCCCAGGCGATGAACGCGCCGATGTTGGGCATCACCATGCCGGCGAGGTAGCCGCCGATTCTCTGGATCGTGGCCTTTACCCCGGTGCCCTGCACCTGGGGTGTGTAGTCGGTGGCCATGGTCTGCTGCTCCTTCTATGTGCGGGGGTAGGGAGTAGGCGATCGGTCTGGGGTATCGAGGTGACGGGTCATCCTTGGGTGACGAGTTGTTGCAGGTCATCCGGTCGGGGGTGCAGTCGTACGGTGTGCCGGCGCAGGTCGGCCGGCCCCGGCATCCGGCTGCCCGGCAGGCTGACCGCCGCCGCCCCCCAGGCCAGCCCTTCGGCGAGGGCGTCCGGCCCGCTGGCACCGGCGGCGAGGAAACCGGCGAGCAGCGCGTCACCGGCGCCGACCGTGCTGCGCGGCTGGTCGACGGGGGAGTCGCCGGTGCGTACCCCGTCGGTGTCGACCAGCACGGCACCCTGCGCCCCGAGGCTGGCCAGCACGGTGCCGGCACCCCATGCGCGGACCTGTCGGGCGGCGTCGACCACGTCGCCGAGGGCGTCCAGCGGCCGCCCGACGGCCTCGGCCAGCTCCTCCTGGTTGGGTTTGACCAGATCGGCTCCGGCCTCGGCGGCGGCCCGCAGCGGTGGGCCGCTGGTGTCGACGGCGAGCCGGAGCCCGGCGTCGAGCAACTGCCGGCACAGCGCGGTGAACCCGTCCACCGGCAGCCCGGGTGGCAGACTGCCGCAGACCACCACCCAGTCGGCCTGGTGCGCGGTGTCCAGCAGCCGGGCGGTGATCGCGTCGAATTCGTCCCGGCTCAGGGTCGGACCGGGCTCGTTGACCTTGGTGACGGTGCCGTCCGGCTCGGCGAGGGTGATGTTGGACCGGGTTTGCCCGGCGATTGGCACGGCGACCACCTCGACCCCCTCGGCGGCCAGCAGCCGGACGAGTTGACCGCCCTCGTCGCCGCCGCAGGGCAGCACGGCGACCGACGGTACGCCGTTGGCCAGTAGCGCCCGGGACACGTTGACGCCCTTGCCACCGGGGTCGAGGCGGGCGCCGGTGGCCCGGATGACCTCGCCGCGGACCAGGTCGTCGATCTCGACGGCGCGGTCCAGGCTGGGGTTGAGGGTGAGCGTGAGGATCATGCCCGCACCACCCGTGGCCCGGCCGACTCCACCTCGGCGACGAGGTCCGCGTTGAGGCCGTTGTCGGTGATCAGCGTGTCGATGTCGGCGAGCCGGCCGAACCGGGCAAGGTAGTCGTTGCCGATCTTGGTGTGGTCGGCCAGCACGACCGACCGGCGGGCGGCGCCGATCATCGCCCGCTTGACCGCCGCCTCGGCCGGGTCGGGTGTGGTCAGGCCACGTTCGACGGAGCAACCGTTGGTACCGATGAAGGCCACGTCGACGTAGACGTCGGCGAGCGGGCGAAGGGCCCAGTCGTCGACGGTGGCCATCGTGCGACCGCGTACCCGACCGCCCAGCAACAGGACGTTGAGGTTGCTGCGGGCACCGAGGACGGTGGCCAGCGCCGGGGAGTTGATCACGACGGTGAGTTCCCGGTCGGCCGGCAGGATCGCGGCCAGCCGGGCGGTGGTGGTGCCGGCGTCCAGGATGATCGCGCCCTCGTGGGGCAGCTCGGCCAGCGCGGCCTTGGCGATCCGTTCCTTCTCGGTGGTCAGCACCGCGTCCCGGGCTGCGAGCGCGGGCTCGAAGCCGATCCGTTCGACCGGGATCGCACCGCCGTGCACCCGACGCAGCACGCCGGCCCGCTCGAGGGTGGTGAGATCGCGCCGGATCGTCTCGGCGGTCACGTTGAGTGACTCGGCAAGCGCGGTCACGTCGACTCGCCCGTCGGCCCGGGCCAGCCGGACGATCTCCTGCTGCCGTTCCTCGGCGTACATGTGGTTTCACCGCCGTTTCGTTTTGCTTCAGGTTTGTTTACGCCCGGCTCTGTTGGATGTCAAGAGGGGTGTCGAACGAATTCGGATCTTGACCTGTCGGTTGACCTGCGGAACCGGCGGTGCCGCAACTGGGTTGGCAGGCCGCGGACGGGGATCCGCTCATCCACCGGCCGTCCGCCGGTCGCCCACCCGAACATGGCTGTCTGCCTGGCTGCGCCGACCGCAGCGAATGGGGTAGGTCGGCCCGCCGACGCAGGCCGGCCAGGGTCAGCCCGGCGGGGCCGGGCCTGACCAAGGGTCAGGCCGGGACGCCGTGACCCGGGGCCGCCGCTGCCGGGCCGGGCCTGACCAGGTCGGGTCGGGTCGCCTCCAACGCTGCCGCCACGGCGAGGACGGCGAGGTCGTCGCCCGGCCGTCCGCCGAGCTGCACCCCGATCGGCATCCCGAGGTTGTCACGCCCCCAGGGCAGACTGATCGCCGGTCCGCCGGTCACGTTGAACATCCCCACGAACGGGGAGATCGCGAAGATCTCCCGGAACAGCTCGCTGCCCGGCCGGTCGGTGTGCAGCTGCCCGAGCGGTGGCGCCGGTTGCGCGGTGGTCGGGCTGAGCAGCAGGTCCACGCCGTCGAGGACGGCAGCCAACTCACCGGCGAGTCGGCGCAGTGCCGTGGTCGCCCGGACCTGGGTACGGGCGTCGGCCCGCCGTCCCCGCTGCACCAGGTCGAGCACCGCCGGTTCCAGGGTGTCCGGCCCGGCGTACCGTCCGGTGGCGGCGCAGATATCGTCGACCGCGGCGGCCAGATGACCGGCGATGACCGCACCGAGCACCGGCCCGAGCCGGCCGGCCGGCTCCACCGGCCCGATCGGGACCACCCGGTGACCGGCGGCGGCCAGCTCGGCGGCGACGGACTCGGCGGCAGCCCGGTACGCCGGATGCACCGGGGCGCCGCCGGGTGCCTCGGTGAGCAGTCCGACCCGTAGGACCCGGCCGGGGCCCGAACCAGCCGGACCGGTCCACTGGACACCGTCCACCGGGTACGGCTCGCCAGCGGCCATCCCGCTGCTGACCGACAGCAACAACGCGGAGTCCGCGACGGTGCGGGTGATGGCGTGTTCGTGGCTGAGCCCCGACCAGTCGTCCATCCGGTACGGGCCGGCAGGGTTGCGGCCCCGCGTCGGCTTGAAGCCGATGGTGCCGCACCAGGCCGACGGGATCCGGATGGACCCGCCACTGTCGCTGGCGTGCGCCGCCGGCACCATCCCTGCGGCCACCGCTACCGCCGCGCCGCCGCTGGAACCACCGGCGGACCGGTCCGGCCGCCACGGATTGCGGGTCGGCCCGTGCAGCACCGGTTCTGTGGTGATGTTCAGCCCGAACTCCGGCGAGTTGGTCCGTCCGATGATCAGCGCTCCGGCCTGTTCCAGCCGGCGCAGCAACGTGCTCGTGCCGGCCGGTGCCAGGCCGACGGCCAGCCGGCTGCCCCGGGTCAACGGAAAGCCGGCGACCTCGGCGTGCAGATCCTTGACCAGGTACGGCAGCCCGGCCAGCGGCCCGACCGGTCGGCCACCGGCGGCGGCCAGGCGACGCAACGCCGGCCCGGAGTCGACCGCCACCACCGCGTTGAGCCCGGCGTCACGCTCCTCGATGCGGCGTACCGCTGCGTCGACGACCTCTCGAGCGGGCACCTGACCGGACCGTACGGCGGCAGTCAGCTCGGTGATCGACCCGTCCAGCAGTTCCATGCCCGCCTCCCGCTCGGTTGCCACCCGGTCGACGGGTGGTCAGTCCGCTGCCGCCTCGATCAGCTTCGCCGCCAGCAACTGCGGATCGGTGAACAGCACCTCGTGCGAACCCGGCATCTCGACCAGCCGGAATTCGCCGAGCCGCTGCGACTGGCCGGGATGCCAACGGAACTCGTCCGGCGGGAACGCGACGTCGTCGACGGCGTACAGGTAGGAACGGGGGACCGGCAGGTCGGCGAATCCGGGCAGCGCGACCGGTTCCGCGGCCCGGGCCAGCGGCTCCGGGGTCAGCCGCGCGTAGGCGACCCGGGCGGTCTGCTCGTCGGCGTCGCTGATGAACGAGCGGAACGCCCCGTACGGCAGCATCAGGGTGCCTTCCGGAGTAGCCAGGCTGGTGAAGGCGGCGGCGGCCGACGGTGGCACATGCTGGAAGACGGTGTCGCCGTCGGCGAGGACGTACGCGTTGTGGAACACCAGCCGGCGGAGCCGGTCCGGTACGGCCACCGCGACGGCCTGTACGACCGCGCCGCCGAGGCTGTGCCCGACAAGCACCACGTCGCGCAGGTCGGACCGCCGGATCAGGTCGGTGACGGCACCGGCGGTCCGGGCGAAGGTCACCGTAGGGTCGGCGTTGGTGCCGTTGCCCGGCAGGGTGGGTGTGTGGACCTCGTGTCCGGCGGCGGTGAGTACCTGCCGGACGCCGTCCCAGCAGCTGCCGTCGTGCCAGGATCCGTGGACGAGAACGAAACGCATCTCGGGTGCCTCCGTCGCGGTCGGTGGGCCTGACGGTAGGCCGGCCTGCGTACGCAGGGTTATCGCCGGCGCGCCGGATCGCTGTCGGGATCCTGCCCGCGCTGGCCGGCCGGCCCGTCGGCGCGGTGTTCGCTGCGCCACTGTGCGGGTGGTGCGCCGTACCGGGCGCGGAAGAGCGCTCCGAGATGCGACGCCGACGCGAAGCCGTATCGGTGGGCTAGCTGCGCGACCGGGACGTCGGACCCGGCGAGCGCGACAGCGCAGGCGTGCAGCCGACGCTGCCGGATCCATCGGTACGGGGTGGTGCCGCCGGCGGCGAACGCCCGGTGCAGCTGCCGGGGGGACACCGCCAGCCGGCGGGCCAGCCACGGCACCGACAACGCCGGTTCGGCCAGCGAGTGCTCGATCAGCCGCTCGGCCGCGGTGCGCAGCGCGGCCAACGGGTCGGCGTCGACGGCGACGCCGGCACCGAACAGCGTGGCGGTGATGACGGTGTCGACCATGGTCGCGACCTCCGCTCGCTGCCCGGCCCCGGCGGCCGCGGCTGCGGTCATCAGGTGTGGCAACTGCCGACACAACGCCCGGCCCACCGGACCCAACATCGCGGAGCGCACCGGTCCGTCGAGGCCGGGGTAGCGGGCCGTGACGAGTGCGCGGGGCAGGGCCACGAACAGTACGTGGGCCGGTGCTGGGTAGTCGACGTCGAACGTCTCCGGGCCGGGGACGACGACCAGCCGGTCCGGGCCGATCGGGTCGGTGCCACCCCGGTGCGTGATGGTGCCGGTGGCCCGCTGGCCGAGCAGCAGGAACACCGCATCGGCGGCGTTGGGGTCGGTGGTGTCGTGCGGTCGGCGGGAGGAGTGCAGCGCGCCGACCGCGGCGGAGATGAGCCGCAAGGATCCCAGTGGTACCTCGGTGATGCGGGCGCGGAATCGGCTTGGATCGCGGATCGTGACGGTCTGTTGCACCAAGGTGTGTCGCAGCGCGGAGTTGAACTCGTGCAGCCCGGCCGGCCCGTCGAAACCCTGGCGTCGCAGCGGCACGCGTCCCTCCCTCGGCCGGCCTGGTCGGTGCTGCTGACCTGCCGATCAGCGTACTGGTCCGGGTCCCGTCGTCACCCGAGCCGACGGCAGCGGCTCAACCGATGTTCCGATTTACGGCGAACGACACGCTTAGTCTTATTCATTCTGTTACAAAGCTTTTGTCAGTTGAGCAGCTACTTCCGGAGGCCCGTCCATGACCTCGCCAGCGGCCTGCCTCGCAGCCGAACCGACGATGCCGACCAGTCGTCCCCGCCGCTATGACCGGGTCAAGCGGGTGCTCGACGTGGTGGGCGCGGCGACCGCCCTGGTCGTCGGCGCGCCGCTGCTGGCCGGGGTCGCCCTGCTCATCCTCGTCACGCTGGGCCGGCCGGTGTTCTTCCGGCAGGTGCGGCCCGGCCGGGACGGCGAGCTCTTCGAGATGGTCAAGTTTCGCACCATGCTCGAGGTGGATCCGGCCCGCGGCCTGGTCACCGACGCCGACCGGCTAACGCCGGTCGGCCGCTGGCTGCGCGCCACCAGCCTCGACGAACTGCCCGAGTTGTGGAACGTACTGCGCGGTGAGATGAGCCTGGTCGGCCCGCGTCCCCATCTGGTGAAGTACCTGGAGATATACACACCCTCGCAGGCCCGACGGCATGAGGTGCGACCCGGTATCACCGGCCTCGCCCAGGTCCGCGGCCGCAACGAGCTGGCCTGGGAGGACAAGTTCGCCTACGACATCGAGTACGTGGACAACCGCAGCCTCCGGCTCGACCTGCGGATCATGGTCGAGACCGTCCGGGTGGTGCTGCGCCGGGAAGGGATCGCCGCGCCAGGGTCGGTCACCTGGCACGAGTTCACCGGGACCCCGACGCCGCCGGACCCCGTCGGGGCCAGCACCGTCCCGGCCGACCCGGTCCTGGCCACGGCACCCGACGGCTCGGCAGCCACCTTCCGTCGACCCCGCGGTGACCTGGCCGGCCGGTGCCGCAGTTGAGCCGGACCAGGATCCTGCTCTTCGGCTCCACCGGACTGCTGGGTCGGCAGATCCACGCTGCGCTGATGGCGGACGCGGCGGTGACCGCACCGACCCGGGCCGACTGCGATCTCGCCACGGCGAGCGTGACCGAACTCGCCCGGCTGCTCGCGGCCGTCCGGCCGGACGTCGTGGTCAACTGCGCCGGCCGCACCGTTGGTGACAATGCCGAGCTACTCCGGATCCACCTACTGGCCGTGGCCGCGCTCGCCGAGGCGATGGTCGACGTCGTGCCGGGCACCCGGCTGGTACGGCTCGGTTCCGCCGCCGAGTACGGCGTCGTGCCCAGTGGCCGCCCGGTGCGCGAGGACGACCCGGCCAACCCGGTGAGCGCGTACGGGTTCAGCCACCTGGCCGCCACCCAGTTCGGCGAGCTGGTCAGCACCGACGAACGGGTCGAGGTCGTCACGTTGCGGGTGTTCAACCCGGTTGGTCCGGGTCTGCCGGTGGACAGCGCGCTGGGGCGGGCGGCTGATCTGCTGCGCGTCGGCGGACGGTCACCGCTGGCGATGCGGCTGCTGGACACTGTGCGCGACTTCGTCGACCTACGTGACATCGCCGCTGCGGTCCGCGCCGCCGCGCTCGCCACCCACCTGCCCTACCGACTGTTCAACGTGGGCGGCGGGCGGCCGGTCGGGGTCCGGGACGCGGTCACCTGTCTGGCCCGGGCAGCTGGTCACAGCGGTGAACTCGGTTTGGGGGAGTTCTCCCCGACGGTGAGCCGGTCCGCCGCCGTTCCCTGGATGTGCGCCGACATCAGCCGCGCCCGGCAGGTGCTCGGCTGGTCACCCAGCTACGACCTGACGGACTCGGTAAAAGCGCTGCTGGCGGATTACCACGATGGTGGCCCCCACAGCCGTAGGTAGCGACTCACCATCGAGTTGGTCTGCCGCGGCACCTCGAACTGGAAGAAGTGGCCGGAACCCACCACCTGCCCGATCACCGCCTCGGGTACCAGCTCCCGCAACCGTCCGTAGTCGGCGAACGGTGCCGGGCCACCGATGTACAGCAGCCGGCGTCCCCACGCGGTCAGCGCGGCGTCGCCACCGGCCTCGACGAAGTCGGCGAGACCGTCGAGGGTGGCGGCGGCGACGGTGTCACTCGGCCGTAGCATCTGGTCGATCGCCCAGTCGATCAGCCGAGGGTCCGACTCGGGAATGAAGAACGACCGGATGATGTCGATCCGGGCCTGGCGCGGGTCCTCGCCGCGGATGGACTCCGCCAGCGCGGCCACCTGCTCCGTCGTGCCGGGCGGCACGGCCACCGACGCGTCCAACAGCAGCAGCGCCGCGACCCGGTCGCTCGCCTGCGCGGCTGCGGCCAACGACCAGACCCCGCCCATGCTGTGCCCGATCAGCACGACGTCGTCCATCTCGAGCTCGATCATCAGGTCCCGCAGGTCCGCACCGAGCTCGGGAACACTGAAGCCGCGGTCCCCGGCCGGGCTCGCGCCGTGTCCCCGCATGTCCACCGAGATGATCCGTCGCCGCCAGCTGGCCAGACGGGCGGCGAGGGGCTTCATGAACCGGTGGTTGCAGCACCACCCATGCACGAGCAGTACATCCTGTCGGCCGCGGCCGGTCTGCCAGTAGCGCATCCCGGCGGCCGTGCGGTCGTGACTCATGTCGTTGGCCTCCTTCGCTTCGGCACATGCCGCGCCCTCGATACGGCCTGTAATCATTGTGCCTCATCTGGTTACTTTCGGCATCCGTGGTCTACGGCCCGTCTCCTGTCGGTCACGGATCACCCGCACTGGGTGATCCCCTGCGGGTGGTAGACGGGTCATGCTGGCACCCAGGTGGACCGACCGAGGACGACTGAGGGGAGCGGCGATGACCGACGTGATCGGTCGGTTCTTCGACGGTCTCCAGACGCGCGGCGACGGTCGACTGCCGCCCCCGGCCAGTGGCACGATCCGGTTCAACCTCACCACCCCGGACGGCGGTGTCCGCAGCTGGTCGGTTACCTATCATGACGGGCATGCCGTGCTCGAGCGTGACCCGAAGCGGGTCGACTGCACCATCGACACCTCGGTGGAGACCTTCCAGGCACTGATCGACGGCCGGGAGAACACCATCTCGTTGCTGCTGCGCAACGGCGTGTCGGTCCGGGGCGATCTGCCGCTGTTCCTGACCTTCCGCCGCCTGCTGCCGCTGCACGCGGACAGCGCCGGGGCGGAGTCGAGGGCCCGGCCGGTCGCCGAGCCGGTCGGCGCTCGGTCGGCCACCGCGAAGCCGGTCAGCATCCTCTACGGAAACATGTTCATGGTCAGCGACCGGCGGGGCGACATCGAACCGGTGCCATCCGCACCGTTCGGCTTGTTCTTCTACGACACCCGCTTCCTGTCCTACTGGCGGCTGACCGTCGACGGGCAACGGATGAACACGCTGTCCATCGACGACCTGCAGTACTTCGAGTCGCGGTTCTTCCAGGTGCCGGGAGAGCCGACGCACTACGTGGACGCCACCATCTCGGTGTTCCGGCACCGCTGGATCGGCGACGCGTTAACCGAGCAGATAGCCGTGTTCAACCACCGGGAGGAGCCCGTCCAGCTGAGCCTGCGCATCGACGCGGCGGCCGACTTCGCCGAGGTGCTGGAGGTCAAGGAGGGTTACCACACCGAACGCGAGATCGCGGTTACGGCCGAGCCGGACGCGCTGCGGTTCCGCTACGAGCGGGGCACCTATTTCCGTGAGACGATCCTGTCCAGCAGCGTGCCGGCCCGCATCGATCCCGGTGGCTTGACCTTCGAGCTGGCCCTCGACGCCCACGACACCTGGTACACCGATCTGACGGTGAAGACCTTCGTCCGTGGGGCCGGAAACCGCGATCTGCGCGAGAGTCTGCGCAGCTACGCCGAGCGGCCCAAGCCCGAGGTGCAACGGGAACTCGACCAGTGGATGGCCAGTGCGCCGAAACTGACCTGTGACCATGAACCGTTACGGGAGGCGTACCAGCAGAGCGTCGTCGACCTGGCGGCGCTGCGCTACAAGGGGGTCAACTTCCGTGACATGCTGCCGGCGGCGGGCATGCCCTGGTTCATGACGTTTTTCGGCCGGGACAGCCTGATCAGCTGCCTGCAGACGCTACCGTTCCTGCCCACCACCACGATTCCCGCGTTGGCGATCATGGCGCTGGCACAGGGTACCCGCGAGGATCCGTTCCGGGCCGAACAGCCCGGCAAGATCCCCCAGGAGAGCCGGTACGCCGAGTCCGCGCTGTTCAACGAGGTCTCGCACGCCGCCGACTTCTCCGCCGCGGACACCACACCCCTGTTCATTGTGCTTCTCGACGAGTACGAACGGTGGACCGGTGACACCGCACTGGTGCGCGACATGGAGTTTCAGGCCCGCGCGGCACTGGACTGGATCGACCGGCACGCAGACCTCGTCGGCACCGGCTACGTCTGGTATGGGCCCCGGCCGACCCGGACCGGGCTGTTGAACCAGAGCTGGAAGTGCTCACCCGGTGCGATCAGCTTCCACGATGGGCGGGAGGCAACCTTCCCGCAGGCGACCTGCGAGATTCAGGGCTACGTGTACGACGCGCGGATGCGTGGTGCCCGGCTGGCCAGGATCTGCTGGGGCGACCACGCCTTCGCCGACCAGCTCGAGAAGCAGGCGACCGAGCTGCGAGACCGGTTCAACCGGGATTTCTGGCTTGCCGACCGCGGCTACTACGCCCACGCGCTGCAGGCCGACGGCAGTCCGGTCGACGCGCTCACCTCCAACATCGGGCACCTACTGTGGAGCGGCATCGCCGAACCCACCAAGGCGCGGTCGGTCGTGCGGCACCTGATGGGTCCGCAACTGTTCGGCGGCTGGGGGATCCGCACCCTCGCCACTGGGGCGCGGCGGTTCAACCCGGTCGGCTACCACACCGGTTCGGTCTGGCCGTTCGACAACTCCCTGATCGCCTGGGGACTGTGGCGGTACGGCTACCGGGAGGAGGCGGCCCGGGTGGCCGGGGCGGTGCTGGAGGCGTCGCAGTACTTCGGGGCCCGGCTGCCCGAGTGCTTCGCCGGCTACGACCGGTCGTTGACCAAGTACCCCGTCCCGTACTCCGCCGCGGGCAGCCCGCATGCCACCTCGGCCGGCGCGACGCTGCTGTTCCTGCGGGTGCTGCTCGGTCTCGACCCCTACGACGGGGATCTGATCATCGACCCGGCCGTTCCGGAGGGGATGGGCCACATCGAGCTGCACGACATCCCGGGATGCTGGGGGATGCTGGATGCGCTGGGCCGGGGCCGGCGGGACCTCGCCCGGCCGCGTCGCCGCACCCGCCGCCCCGGTGACCCGCTGCGGGCGGCGCTGTGACCTCGCCGTCTGTCACCGCTACCACGACTTGGCGCAACTGGTCCGGTGGGTTGACCTTCGAGCCGGCCACGGTGGCCCGGCCGGAGTCGGTCGCCGCGCTGTGCCGCGTCCTGCGCGCCGCCGCCGAGCAGGCGGTGACGGTACGGCCGGTTGGCGCCGGGCATTCGTCCGCGCCGCTCGTGCAGACCGGGGACATCCTGCTGAGCCTGGACCGGCTGCCCGCCGGGGTACTCGAACCGCCGCACAACCGGCAGATCTGGGTCGGTGCCGGCACCCGGCTGCACGACCTGGGCCGTCAGCTGCGCCACCACGGACTCGCGATGCCGAACCTCGGCGACGTCGACACCCAGGCGTTCGCCGGTGCCGTCTCGACCGGCACCCACGGCAGCGGCCTCGGCCTGCCGAACTTGTCCGCCCAGGTGACCGGGGTCCGACTGGTCACCGCGGCCGGACAACCGGTGCAGATCGACGCCGACGGCGACCCCGACCTGTTGCCGGCTGCCCAGGTGTCGCTCGGCGTGCTGGGTGTGTTCACCGCGTTGCGGACCCGGCTGGTCCCCGCGTTCCAGGCCCGGCGGCGGGAGTGGGGCCTGCCGGTGGAGGCGTGCCTGACCACGTTCGACGAGCTGCTGAAGGTCAACCGCAACGTCGACTTCTACTGGTATCCGCGGCGTGACGACGCGCACCTGCGGACGGTGAACCCGATTACCGACGATCCCGGCCCGGACACGCTGCCCGGCAGCGGCTGCACCGAGGAACGGACCGGCTCCAGCGACGCCGCGCTGATCAAGCGGCGGTCCCTGCGTTTCCACGAGATCGAGTACTTCGTTCCGGCCGCGGCCGGTCCGGCCTGCTTCCGAGAGGTCCGGCACCGGATCCGGACCCGGCACCGGCAGCACGCCGCCTGGCGGGTCCTCTACCGCTATGTGGCCGCCGACCAGGCGTTCCTCAGCCCGGCGTACGGTCGGGACAGCATCACCATCTCGGTGCACCAGAACGCGACGCTGCCGTACCGCGAGTTCTTCGCCGACATGGAACCGATCTTCCTGGCCCATGATGGGCGGCCGCACTGGGCGAAGATCCACGGGCTGGAAGGCCGGGACCTGCTTGCCCGCTACCCGCAGGCGGACCGGTTCCTCGCCGTCCGTGAGCGACTCGATCCCGACGGGCGGTTCCTCACCGACTACCTGCGTCGGCTGCTGAGCCTGTGACCGAGCTGCTCGGCTGCTGGTGGGGCCGGTGACCGGGCTCGCAGGTCCGGCCCCATCCGGCGGGCCTAAGATTGCCCCGTCCCGCAACCGGGTAGCAGGGGCACCGTCCGCCGCATCGACGGGCCACAAACCCGCCGCGCCACGGGCGGGCAGGAACTGGAGTGGGGTAGCTGACTGTTGGCGCTCCGGGCATCTATAGCGCTCTTGAAGCTGCTATGATGCTCGCGTGAACCTCAAGGAGTGGGCAGCGTCGACCGGCATCGCGTACATCACCGCTCGGCGACAGTAC